>QYQJ01000176.1 GCA_007280875.1 Bacteroidota bacterium | reverse complement strand
GTATTTCCTTTATCCGGTTACATCAGGCTTTCTTCCTTTGCCGCGGTGGCATTGGATGGAAGTTCCAGCCCGTATCCGGATGTTTTATCATCCCATTTCAGTAACAGGGCAAAGAGAAAGCCGAGGATCCCGAACCCGACGAACATCAGGATGGTGGGGGTATATACCAGTTTTGCCCCGGTTTCGATTGCTTCGGGGGTCACACCCGGATTGGTGACATCCAGGACATATCCCGCAAGAATGGGGACGGCAAAAAGGCCGAGGTTTTGTAACGAGAACATGGTCCCGTAAGCGGTTCCGATCCGGTATTCCGGTACGATTTTGGCAACCGAGGGCCACATGGCAGCCGGCACCAGGGAAAAGGCGATGCCCAGCAGTACCATCAGGACATAGGGATTGAACTTGGTGAGCGCGAAAAGCAGGTGTATGATGACAAGCAACAGGGAGCCATAGATCATCAGCGAGGCGCTTTTCCCTTTTTTATCGACAAACCAACCGAACAGGGGAGTAAAAATAACCGTTCCATAGGGGAGCAGTGAAGCGATATCGCCGCTGGATTCGCGGGAGATCCCGAATTTATGGTAAAAGAAGTCGGGGGCATATTTCAGGAAGGGGAAGACGGCAGCGTAAAAGGTGACGCAGAGAAACGTGATGAAAAGAAACGACCTGTTGGTAAATAGTTTCCCGAGATCAGCCAGTTTGAACTTCTCTTCCTCATCCAGAAGTGACGATCGGCTCTGCTGCTGCCGGTCGATTTTCACATCAAACATGGTGTAGATCAGGAAAGAGATGAACCCGATCACCAGCAGCATCACGCCAAACCAGATCGGAAATGTCCAGAAGTCGGGGAATACCAGCCGGGGAGAGAAGTTGAATGCCAGGGCTGTTCCAACCCGGGCAATGCCGAGGTTGATGGCAAACGCCAGGGCAATCTCGTATCCTTTGAACCATTTCACCAGAATCTTGCTGATCACCACAATGCTGGTCTCGGCGCCCAGGCCGAAAATCAACATCCCCAGGGCCATCATCTTCAATCCGGGGGAATATCCGGTCCAGAAAGAGTTCAGGAATGCATATCCGATCCCACCACCGTTGAAATAATCAGTAGCCCCGTAGGCTGTAAAAAAGGCGCCGATCACCATGAATACGGCAAAGAGCGAGCCTGTAGGCCGGATGCCCAGTTTATCCAGGATGATTCCGCCCAGGATGGCCATCAGGAGGAAGGTATTGGGGAAGGCGTAGAATCCGGCTACGATGCCATAATCCTGTGAGCTGAAGTTCAGGTGTTCCTGCAGGATCGACTTCAATGGCGAGAGGGCGTCGTAGAAATAGTAGTTAGCTGCCATGAGCAGACTTACGAGCAACATCATCGACCAGCGCATCCCGGCTGAATCCCTGAGTGTTTGTTTCAATTTCTCCATGAAATGATCCTTTAGGGTTTCTCTGTTGAATGCTCCAAATGTACAATAAATTTTGTACGTATCTTTGTTTCCATGAAGATCCTCCTGGTCTCTTCCACCCGTTTTGAAATACTCCAACTGATGGACCGGATCAAGCCGGTGACGGTGGTCCCGGACCAGCTTTACAGCTTCCGGTGGGGCCTGCTGGAAGGGCATCTGCTGATCCCCGGTATCGGCATCCTGCCTACCGCTTTTTCCCTGGGGAAACTATTTGTCCGGGAGCCCTTTGATCTGGTTTTGAATGCCGGGGTTTGCGGAGCCTATACCCCGGAGATCCCTCTGGGAACCGTCGTACAGATCTCTGAAGAGGCCCTCCCGGAACCCGGGGTGGATGAGGATGACACATTTCGTAGCATCTTCGACCTTGGGCTGATGCTTCCGGATACATTCCCTTTCACCAACGGGAAGCTGATCAATCCGTTTGTCCCTGTCTGGGAATCGGTCAACAGGTTGAAGGCTGTCCCGGGCAATACCATCCAACGGATGCAGACCGATCCAGCCCGGATCCGACGGCTTCTGGAACTCTTTCCTGCCGAGGTGGAAAGCATGGAAGGAGCTGCTTTCCTGTATTGTTGCCTGGCCGAACAGGTTCCCTGCCTCCAGATCCGGTCGGTCTCCAACTATGTCGGGGAGCGTAACAAGGTAAAGTGGGAGGTCAGGCGGGCTATCAAGAATCTGAATGACATACTGATGCAGTTGTTGGAAGAAATTGGAAATTAGCGCTTTATTCTTAATTCTTAATTCGTAATTCGTAATTGAAAATGTTTTCCCTCGCCTTTTCCCCCTGTCCCAACGACACCTTCATCTTTTACGGGCTGGTCCATGACCGGGTTGACCTGGAGAGACTGCAGTTTGATTACCGGATGGCCGACGTGGAGGAGTTGAACCGGTGGGCATTGGAGGAGCGGACCGATCTAATCAAGGTGAGCTTCCATGCCTGGCTTTCCCTGCGGGAGCGGTACCGGTTGCTTACCAGCGGGTGTGCGATGGGATTTGGAAACGGACCGCTGGTGGTAGCCAGATACCGGATACCGGATACCGGATACCGCTGCTTCGCTCCGCTCGCAGTGACGATGATGCCGGATTACCGGATTGCGCTACCAGGGGAACATACGACTGCACATCTTCTTTTCAGTATGGCCTTCCCGGAAGCCCGGAATAAAGTCTTCATGCGTTTTTCTGAGATCGAGGATGCCGTGTTATCCGGAGAAGTGGATGCCGGGGTACTCATCCATGAAAACCGGTTTACGTATGAGGCAAAGGGTCTGGAAAAGATCCTGGACCTGGGAGAATACTGGGAATCGATGACGGCCGGTCCCATTCCGCTTGGAGGCATCGTGGCCCGCGAAAGCCTGGGTGAAGAGGTCCTCGGCAAGCTGAACCGGATCATGAAGCGGAGTGTCCAGTTTGCGATGGACCATCCGGCTGAAACGATGGGTTTTGTGCGGGAACATGCTCAGGAGCTGGATGAAGAGGTGATGAAGAAGCATATCGCATTGTATGTGAACCGGTTCACCCTGGATCCGGGAGAGGAAGGAAGGAGGGCGATTCAGACATTAATTGATTTATTCAACAACTAATTCACCACGGTTCAACATGATTTCGAACTTATCCCGACACCACATCGCTGAGGTCACCCGGCAGGCTCTTCAGGAGGGACTGATCCGTGAGGAAGATACCGCTGTACTTTTCCAGGACCTCGATTACCTCGCAGCACGGATCGCCTATCTCACATCCTGTTTCCCTCCCACCACCCTGCACGGCCTGGCCATTAAATCCAATCCGTTGCTCCGGATCCTGGAACACACCCGGAAACTGGGAACCGGTGTGGAAGCGGCCACGGCCGGAGAGATCCACATTGCGCTGAAAGCGGGTTACCTGCCTGACCGGATCGTTTTTGACTCGCCTGTGAAGACCCTGAGCGACCTCAGGTTTGCCCTGGAAACAGGGATTCACCTGAATTGCGATAACCTGGATGAATTAAAACGAGTAGATAGTTTACTCAAAAAAATGCATTCTACCTCCACCATCGGGATCCGTATCAATCCCCAGGTGGGGGTGGGGAGCATTCTTGAGTCGAGTGTTGCCGGTGAATATTCCAAGTTCGGGGTTCCGGTCACCGGCAAACGAAAAGAGCTGGAAGAGGCTTTCCTGAGTTATCCCTGGCTCACCGGAGTTCACCTCCATGTAGGATCCCAGGGATGTGCCATGGAACTGCTGGTCAACGGGGTTGGTGTACTCTATGATTTTGCACTTTTAATCAACGAAAAACGAAAAACGAAAAACGAAAAGCCAATTTCCATATTCGATATCGGGGGAGGGTTACCCATCTCCTATTTCTCTGATCAAGCTCCTCCGCTGATGGAGGATTATGTGGCGGCGCTGAAGGACCGGGCTCCTGGTTTGTTCCAGGGCACAGGGGCACAAAGGCACAGGGGCACAAAGGCACAGGGGCACAACACTCACAAACTCACCACCTCACCACCTAACTGGCGTATCATCACGGAGTTCGGCCGGTGGGTGTATGGAAACAGCGGCTGGACGGTGAGCCGCGTGGAGTATGTGAAACGGGATCCGGGTGTCCTAACCGCGATGATCCATGTGGGCGCCGATCTGTTTGTGCGGGAGTGCCTGAATCCGGCCGACTGGCATCATGAGTACAGTGTGCTGGATGCGCAAGGGCGGCTGAAGGAGGGAGTGGATGACCTGCCTTATCACATTGCCGGTCCGCTCTGTTTTGCCGGCGATATCGTGGCCAGGGATGTCCCCCTGCCACCTGTGGAAGAGGGGGATTCCATCGTGATCCACGATACCGGCGGGTATACCTTCTCCATGTGGTCGCGATACAACAGCCGGCAAACGCCGAGGATTCTCGGTGTACGGGAGGGGAAATTGCTGGTGCTGAAGGAGAGGGAAAGGCTGGAGGAGGTGGTGGAATTTTGGGAATAAGGGCCCTTGTGCCCTTTTCACTATCTTTGCCCCAAAAACAAACCTCCATGATCATCATCACCGGCGCAGCCGGATTCATCGGAAGCTGCCTGGCCGGCAAGCTGAACAACCAGGGGATCAAGGACCTGGTGCTGGTTGACGATTTCTCGAAACGGGAGAAGGCCGCCAACACGGCACACAAAGCCTTTGTAACCAGGGTTGATCGCCGGGAGCTGTTTAACTGGTTTCGAACCAGCCACCATTCCGTTGAGTTTGTATTCCATATCGGAGCACGTACCGATACCACGGAATTCAACCCGAAAGTCTTCGACGAACTCAACCTGAATTATTCCAAAAAAGTCTGGGATCTCTGCACCGTTTATCAGATTCCGCTGGTTTACGCCTCTTCTGCAGCCACCTATGGAGATGGGTCGAGGGGTTACCGCGACGATCATGCACTCATCCCGAAGCTTCAGCCGCTGAATCCTTACGGTGTATCCAAAAATGAGTTTGACAAATGGGTTCTGACCCGGAAACAGGCCCCTCCCGCATGGTACGGGATCAAGTTTTTCAACGTTTTCGGTCCCAATGAATACCATAAAGGAAGGATGGCCTCTGTGGTGTTTCACTCCTTTAACCAGATTCGGGATACGGGATCCGTGAAACTCTTTCGGTCGCACCACCCTGATTATCAGGACGGGAAACAACTCCGTGATTTCATAT
>QYQJ01000191.1 GCA_007280875.1 Bacteroidota bacterium | reverse complement strand
CCAGGTTGCTGAAGATATGCCCGGAATGTTACGGAATCAGATCAGGCGTGTCAAAGGTATCGAAGAGGGAACAGACGAACTGACCTTCGAGCAGCGATGGGATATGGACAAACTCGCAGACGAAGCCAAACTGGAACTTGGTATGGTGTAAGTTTCGGGTTTCGGGTTTCGGGTTTCGGGTTTCGGGTTTCGGGTGTCGGGTTTCGGGTTTCGGGTTTCGGGTTTCGTCCTTCGTCTCACGTCTCACGTTTTTTGTAACTTTGTAAACCAAAAGAAATCCCGGCACAATGACCCCGACCATCGGCCCGCTGCTGGCCCAGATCGATACTCCTGCCGACCTCAGGAAACTGGACATTGAGGAGTTACCTCAATTGTGTGATGAGATCCGGTCGCTGATTATCGATGTGATCTCGGTCAATCAGGGGCATCTGGGAGCCAGTTTGGGAGTGGTCGAACTTGCTGTAGCCCTTCACTTTGTGTTCGATACCCCGGAGGATAAACTGATCTGGGACGTAGGTCACCAGGCCTATGCACACAAGATCCTCACAGGCCGGAAAGGGCTGTTCCATACCATCCGGATGTACAAAGGGATCAGTGGCTTCCCCAAGATGTCGGAGAGCGAATACGATGCATTTGGGGTGGGGCACTCATCCACTTCCATCTCGGCTGCACTGGGCATGGGAGTAGCCGCAAAACTGAGTGGGAATGCACGCCAGCATCAGGTGGCTGTGATCGGCGACGGGGCGATGACCGGAGGCATGGCCATGGAGGCGCTTAACAATGCCGGTGTATCCAGTGCGAACCTGCTGGTGATCCTCAACGATAACCAGATCGCAATCGATAAAAACGTAGGCGCCATCAAGGATTACCTGGCCGACATTGTCACCAGCCGCACCTACAATAAGCTGCGTGATAAGATCTGGTTCCTGATGGGGGGCGGAACCAAATACGGGAAGAACTCCCGGGCCGTTGTGAAACAACTGGGAAATGCGTTGAAGTCCTCCATCCTTACCCGCAGCAACCTCTTTGAAGCGTTCAACTTCCGGTATTTCGGGCCGGTCGACGGAAACGATGTGGTCCGGCTGGTCAAGCTGCTCTCCGACCTGAAGGTGATCCAGGGCCCGAAGTTACTGCACATCAGTACGATCAAGGGAAAAGGTTTTATGCAGGCCGAAAAGGATCAGATAGGCTACCATGCCCCCGGCGTTTTCGACCGGAACACCGGCGCTATTAAAGAGGATAACTGTCATGGACAGGCCCCGAAGTACCAGACGGTATTCGGACGGACCATCATCGAGCTGGCCGAGAAAAATCCAAAGGTCATTGGCATCACCCCGGCCATGTCAACCGGCTGTTCCCTGAATATCATGATGAACAAGATGCCAGACCGGGCTTTTGATGTGGGAATCGCCGAACAGCATGCGGTCACCTTTTCGGCAGGACTGGCTGCGGAGGGGTACATCCCCTTTTGTAACATCTACAGCACCTTTATGCAGCGGGCTTACGACCAGTTGATCCATGACGTTGCGTTGCAGAACCTTCAGGTTGTTTTCTGCCTCGATCGGAGCGGAGTGGTAGGAGAAGATGGCCCCACCCATCATGGGGCATTTGACCTGGCGTATCTGCGATGTGTTCCCCATATCATCATAGGCGCTCCGATGAACGAAGAGGAGTTGCGTGACATGATGTTTACAGCTCAGCTTGAAGGGATGGGACCATTCGCAATCCGCTACCCGAGAGGGAGAGGTGTGGCACCAAACTGGAAAACCGAATTTAAGGAACTGAAACCGGGAACAGGAAGACTGGTGCGTGATGGGAACGATCTGGCAATACTCTCTATCGGACATATTGGTAATCATGTAGTACAGGCCTGTCCTGAACTGGAAAAAATCGGCATTCAGGTCGGTCATTACGACATGCGCTTTCTGAAACCGCTGGATGAACCCCTTTTGCATACAATTCTCAGGAAGTTCGATACCCTGATTACAGTGGAAGACGGGACCGTGATAGGCGGACTGGGTAGCGCCGTACTGGAATTCATCAATGAACACGGCTACCGTGCGAAGTTGAAACGTCTCGGCATCCCCGATCGGTTCATTGGCCAGGGAACACAGGAAGAACTTTACCGGGAATGCGGGTACGATGCCCAGGGGATTGAGAAAGCAGTGAAGATAATGCTGAATGCCGGATCCTAGATCCCAGATTCCAGATCCCGGATCCCGGATCAAATAACCTCCTGACCTCCTGACTTCCTGACCTTCTTGCTTAATGAACTAAAAAATACAGATATGACCCGAAAAGCTGTCGTCACCGGCGCGTATGGCGCCATTGGAAAAGCCATTGTACAAGGTATCGCCGGGTATGGTCTGGAGGTGATACTGGCAGGCAGGGATGAAGGAAAGTTACAACGGACTGTTTCAGCTATCCGGAAACGGCTTCCGGATGCTCTGTTGGGCTATGCTGCTCTGGATCTTTCGCGGGAAAAGGAGATCCGGGAGTTTAGCGAAGCCTGGGAAGGCCCCTTGCACGTACTGGTCAACAACGTGGCTACCTGTCCTCGGGCCCGTACAGAAACCCCGGAAGGGATTGAGATGCAATGGGCAGCCAATGTGCTCGGTTATTACTGGATGATCCTCTCCTTCGCCCCGCACATGAAAGAGCAACCCGATGCCCGTATCGTCAATGTAGCCAGTTACTGGGCCGGGGGGTTGAATTTCGGTGACCTGGAATTTACTTCCCGGTACTACGACAACGATACAGCCTACCGGCAGTCCAAACAGGCAAACCGCATGCTTTCAGCCGGGTTTGCCAAGCGGTTGCAAAGCGACGGTATCAAGGTCAATGTGTGCCATCCCGGTGATGTGATCTCAAAAGTAAGCAGTGACCTGGGCTACGGGGGGAGTGAGACACCGGAACAGGGAGCCGATACGCCAGTCTGGCTGGCCACATCAGCCGAAGTGGAAAATTTGAACGGGCACTATTTTGAGCACCGCGAAAAGCGTCCTTGTCCATTCATGAGTGACACCCGGGGGGTGGAACGGCTGCTGGAGGTCTGTGCAGGGTATTCCGGCAGGCAATGGTGAAAAGTTGCCTTGAATTGTTAACTATTTATCCGGGATGTTTCATCAGACTAAATTACGTTTTTTTATTTTTGCCGCCAGCTGCATAAATCTACTTAATCCGATGTTTCGTCGATCCTTATTGATGGGTGTTGTGATGGTACTGTTTCTGACGAACTATTCCTGTCATGAGACCGAAACACAACGGGTGGCAGTGAACTGGTGGGATTCGGTTCAGCAGGCTCAGGACGATTCCGTTGCCCTGGCGCCCCTGCTTCATGAACTTACTGCCCTTCTCTCGGCCCGGTGCATCGATTCCAATACCACCAGCTACCTGATCGTCGACGATACGGAAGATCAACCCGTGATCCTGGCCGAATTCCACCCCAATCAACTGTTGATCCCCGCTTCTGTACAAAAACTGCTGGTAACCGGAGCAGCACTGGAGATCCTGGGCGAGAAAGCCAGAAAGGATGTCACCGTTACCAACCTCCAGAGCAATAACTTCCTGGCTAACAAACTGCTTAAAAATATTGGACTGGCGGTCTACGATTATCGCTCCTATATAACCGGCAGCAGGGCTGTGATTGAGTTCTGGGAATCGAAAGGGGTGGATATGACCGGTGTTCATCTTGTCGACGGAAGCGGTCGCGGGTACGATAATTCTTTGACGGCCCGGCAACTTGTCGATATCCTCTATTACCAGACGAATGCGCCGACCTTCGGGACATTTTACAGTTCCCTCCCCCTGTCCGGAATCTCCGGCACGCTTCGTAAAACACTCAATGGCACCATCGCCCAGGGAAAAATCCGCGCCAAGACCGGCACACTTGCCGCCATTAAAACACTGGCCGGATATGTCTCCACTGTCTCCGGGCGTAAGCTCATTTTTGCTATTATTGTGAATAATTATACCTGCAGAAATTCTGTCATGAAACGGATGATGGAGCACATACTGATTGAGATGACGGTATTGTAAAACGGAGCTGAATGATTTTACCCGGACTTTCTGCGGTCCTGAAAACGTGGGTCAGAAGACTCCCTGAGTGGTCGATCCGGCAGGTGGGGAACAATACGTTTCTGATCCTGCTCAGCATCCGGGATCGCCGCTATTTTCAACAGTCCGATCGCGGGTGTGGTCTTTGCCGTGGAGGTGCTGCTGATCGACCTCTCTGTCCCTCTCTTCATCCCCCTGCTTATCTCCACGGCCACTGCTACCATCGTTTCCAAGCTATTGTACTCCGGACAGATCTTTCATTTGATCACCAGCGAATGGTTTGTGCCTGCCTTGCCTTACTACATCCTCCTGGGGATACTCTGTGGTTTCGTATCGGTCTATAATGACCCTCGATGTGAATGAAGATGTCGGATCTGCCCTGATGAAATTCGAGAACTCCGATCTCTGGAACATTTTAGTAGTGGATAAAGGAAAATACGCCGGCTTCATCTCCCGCTCCAACATGCTCTCCTATTACCGGAAGATCCTGAAGAAATCCGCCACGCTGTTCTGATCTCCGATTGATTATTAACGAACTCATTCATTTCTATTGGGTTCATGAATGCTTCGCAGTTCGATTTTCGAATTACGAATTATGCCATGAGGCATGAGGCACAGGGCAATAGGCCAGTGGGAGGTGGCAGGAAGGGAGAGATAACAGCGGTGTTCAATCAGTCAAAGAAGCAATCTGAAAGCAATTCGCAATCCAATGATTTGTATATTTGTAGTTTCAGATTCACCATTCTGGTGTTAAGATTAACATAAATAAGTGATCTTTTATGGGAAGGATCAAATCAAATAAATCAATTACCATCTCTTCCCTCCAAGAGCAGGAAGAAGGGATGCGTCGCTACTGGGCCTCCATAACTCCTGAAGAACGGCTCATTCATTTGTATGAGATGATTCATTATTCATACCTTAGTACTAATGAACAAGTGCATCATTCCTCGCGAATAAATACTATAAAAATCGAAACACCCGGTGAACATTTTTCTTGAAGAACATCAGCAAGTCCTGGAAAAGCTTGTTGATAAGGGAGTTGAATTCCTGATTATCGGTGGTTATGCTGTTAATTTTCATGGATACAACAGGGTTACCGGCGATCTGGATATTTGGATAAAACCGGATAATATAAACAAGGATCGCTTAGTCGGAATGCTTTCTGAAATGCAGTTTGATAGCTCAGGGCTGGATTCTTTGAAAAAAGCTGATTTTACAGCCCCATTCGTCTTTTATATCTGGGAGGAGCCTTATAAAGTTGATTTTCTCACGCACATTTCAGGGAATTCTTTCCGGGAAGCCTATGCAAGAAGAGTGGTGAAAGATATCGAAGGTATTCAACTCCCCTTTATCAGCATAACCGATCTGGTTGCTTCAAAGATTGCGACAACCCGGTTGAGAGATAAGGCCGATGTGGAAGAACTGCAAAAGGTCGCTCGATTCTTAAACCCGGGATCCCAATAACACTTTGCTTTTGTTGGAATTCACCACCTGAAAATTTTTTTTCCCGGGTAACTCCATCTTAGGTCCAATATAGCTCCGATATAGCTTCAGTCCCGCAATAATCGGGCACCAGTCTTCTCCAGTCTTTTTTAGGGTGCCTGTTAGGTTTTCTGTCCGCTTGTCCGCCTGTCAGACAAACATCTGCAGATCGTAAAGCTTCCTGTACACCCCGTTCCTGGCCAGCAGTTCGGCATGAGGTCCCCGCTCCACCAGGTTGCCGTTCTGGAGTACGATGATCTCATGGGCGTGCTGAATGGTGGATAACCGGTGGGCGATGACGATGGAGGTGCGGTTCTTCATGAGGTTCTCCAGGGCCTGCTGCACCAGGCGTTCCGATTCGGTGTCGAGGGCCGAGGTGGCTTCATCCAGGATCAGGATCGGAGGGTTCTTCAGTACCGCCCGGGCGATGCTCAACCGCTGGCGTTGTCCCCCTGAAAGTTTGGCCCCGCGGTCGCCAATGTTTGTATAATAGCCTTCCGGCATCCGGATGATGAACTCGTGGGCATTGGCCACTTTGGCTGCGGAGATCACCTCCTCTTCACCAATGTGTTCCATGCCGAAAGCGATATTGTTGAATACTGTATCGTTGAACAGGATAGTCTCCTGCGAAACGATGCCCATCAGTCCGCGCAGGTCGTCGATCACCATATCGCGGATCGGGATCCCGTCGATCCGGATCTCTCCTTCCGCGATATCATAAAAACGGGGAAGGAGATCCGCCAGGGTAGATTTTCCGGCACCGGAGGGCCCTACCACGGCGATCGTCTTCCCCTTTTCGATCGTCAGGCTGATGTGATTCAGCACAGGTTCCGCTTTATACCGGAAACTGACATCTGCATAGTCAATTCGCTCCAGGAACTCCTTCTTGGGGATGGCGTCGGGTCTCTCCTCAATGATTTCCGGTTCGGCAAGTACCTGTTCGATCCTGTCCATCGAGGCAGCCCCTTTCAGAATGTTGTAATAGGCCTGGGTGATCGATTTGGCCGGCGGGATCACCTGGGAGAAGATGGTGATATAAACCAGGAATACCGCGGCATCCAGACTGTTTTCCGGGGCCAGAACCAGGCGGCCACCGTACCAGAGCAAAATGGTGAGCACGACCGCACTCAGGAATTCACTCAGCGGGGAGGCAAGATCACGTTTCCGGTAAAGCCGGACCATGATCCGGAAGAAGTTTCGGTTGGTCTCCTGAAAGCGGTGATCGGCAAACGGAATAGCGCTGAATGCCTTGATGATTCGCAGGCCGGAGATGGTCTCCTCGATCACAGCCAGAAGTTCTCCCATCTTCTTCTGTCCTTTGGCGGAGGTGCGCTTGAGGCTCTTCCCGATCCGGCCAATCAGGAAACCGCTTACAGGCAACAGGATCAGGACAAAGATGGTCAACTGGGGACTGATAATAAACAAGGTAACCACAAACGTGATGATCTGGACCGGATCCCTGACAATCATCTCCAGCGAGCTCATGATGGATATCTCCACCTCCTGCACATCGGCTGTCATCCGGGAGATAATATCCCCTTTCCGCTGCTCGGTATAAAATCCCAGCGGAAGGATCAGGATCTTCTTGTAGAGGTCGTTACGGAGATCTTTTACCACCCCGTTCCGGACTACGGCAAGGAAGAACATAGCCAGGTAGCGGAAAAGGTTGCGGAGGAAGAATAGCACGATGATGGAGATTCCGATGTACACCAGTACCTCATTCTCCCCGTAATTACGGATCAGTTGTCCGAAAAAATGGTAGAAGTTCTCCTTCAGCGAATCCATATTGGTCAACACCAGCGGGCCCGCTGTTTCCGGGATCTCTGCAGTTTTAAAAAGCATCTGGAGGATAGGAATGAAAAGCGCAAACGAAACGAGGGAAAAAAGAACGGAGAAGACGTTAAACACGGCATTCAGGACAGCAAACAGCCAGTAGTTACGGATGTAGTGAAAGATCTTGCCGAGGCTTTTCATGAAAGCAAAGTTAGAATAATTGACGGATAACTCACTTACATAACGTAACTTTGCGCCGTGGAATCTACACGACAGCAAAAAATTTCCAGGCTCATCCAGAAGGATCTGGGCACCATTTTTCAACGAATGGGAAGGGACCTCTTTTCCGGGGCTCTAATCACAGTCACCAAGGTCTACGTTACCAGAGACCTCGCAGTAGCCAAAGTGTACCTCAGTCTGTTTTCCACCGGAGATAAATCCGCCCTGATGGAGAGCATCCGGCACCATGTACGGGAGATACGTCACCAGCTGGCTCAGCATACCAAGCACCAGCTCCGGACCGTCCCCGAACTGCATTTCCTGGAAGATGATTCCCTCGATTACATTGATAATATCGATCATTTATTGCACCATGACGGCGACCCCCGATAACCGTACAGCCGGGGCACGCCCCGGCTACGGAATAATCCCCCCCTCCATGCAATACGACCCCATAAAAAAATCCCTCGGCGCTCTCCTCAGTACAGACGGGGCATGCCCCGTCCCTACCCCCTGGCTGCGGATCCTCTTTTACCAGCTCCTCGATCTGCTGTTGCTCCGGACATGGCATGTGAAAAAAGCGCTGAAACACTGGATACGGGATACTGGATACGAGATACGAGATCACGTATCCCGGATCGCGTATCCCGGATCGCGTATCCTTGACGCCGGCTCCGGGTTCGGACAATACAGCTACTTCCTCTCCGGAATGAGTCCCCGCTTTCAGATCGATGCCATAGATGTGAAAGTGGAACAGATCGAAGACTGCAGGCGGTTTTTCAGCCGGATCGGGAAACCGAATGTGCAGGTTGAGGTAGCTGATCTTACCAGTTATATGAAACCTGACTCCTATGACCTGATCCTCTCGGTCGACGTCATGGAACATATCCTGGAAGATGAAACGGTGTTCCGGAACTTCTTTCAGTCACTGAAACCCGACGGAATGGTGTTGATATCCACTCCTTCCGATCAGGGAGGCTCTGATGTGCATGACCATGAAGAGGAGAATTCATTCATTGATGAACACGTACGGGATGGGTATAACATTCTGGAGATACAGGAAAAACTGAAACGGGCCGGATTTACGAAAACGGACGGGCATTATACCTACGGGAAACCCGGCCAGATTGGCTGGAAGCTTTCGATGAAATATCCGATCAAACTCCTGAATGTCAGCAAAATATTCTTTATCATCCTCCCGTTTTACTACCTGCTGACCTTTCCGGTTGCGTTGCTGTGCAATGCCCTGGATGTACGACTGAAGCATGCCAGCGGTACAGGGTTGATCGTGCGGGCATGGAAGATTGAACCTTGACCCTTGAACCTTGACCCTTGAACCTGACGTTCTACATAGCCCGCCGGTATTTCAAGTCGAAAAAATCGCATCATGTGATCAACATCATCTCTGCGGTGTCGGTCGTGGGGGTGACCATCGGTACCATGGCGCTGATCGTGGTGCTGTCGGTCTTCAACGGATTTGAGCAACTGGTGGTCTCCCTCTTTAATTCGTTTAATCCTGATATCCAGATCACCCTTCAGAAAGGCAAGACCTTTCCGGCCACGGAGGTCCCGCAGGAATTACTGAAAGAGATCCCCGGAGTGCTCTGCCTGACAGAGGTACTGGAAGAGAATGCCCTGATGAAATACAAGGACAAGCAAACCATCGTTACCCTGAAGGGAGTAGGACCGGAATATCAGCGCATGACCGGGGTCGACACGATGATGGCCGAAGGGAGGTTCCTGCTGCAGAGGGGCGATCAGGATTTCACTGTACTGGGCTATGGTATAGCCTATTACCTGAATGCCAACCTGAACGATTATATCAATCCCATTACCATTTTTATTCCCAACCGGACCGGAAAGATCGGAGGGGGACTTGATCAGTCGTTCAATCAGGAGATCATTTTCCCTGCGGGATTCTTTTCTATCCAGCAGGAATTTGATAGTAAGTATGCCCTGATGCCCATCCGGTTTGTCCGAAAACTGCTTGATTATCAGAGTGAAATCACAGCCATTGAGATCAAGCTGGCCGGCGATGCCGATCAACGGCAGATCCAGCGGCGGATCGAGAAAGCGATAGGAGAGAAGTTCCAGGTCAGAAACCGGTTCCAGCAGCAGGAGCTCCTCTATAACATCATGAAATCAGAGAAATACGCCATCTTCCTGATCCTGACATTCATTCTGCTCCTGGCCACCTTCAATGTAGTAGGATCCCTCTCCATGCTGATCCTCGACAAGAAGAAAGATATTGCTGTGTTGCAGAGTATGGGAGCCACAAATCGCATGATCAAACGGATCTTCCTGACCGAAGGGTTAATGATCTCATTCATCGGGGCTGCCTCCGGGATGATCCTGGGGGGGATCTTATGCTGGATTCAGCAGTCCTGGGGCCTGATCCGGATGGGTGGTCCGGGCAGTACTTTCGTCGTAAACAGTTACCCGGTCCGGATGCAACCCCTCGATTTCCTGCTTGTCTTTTTTACTGTAATGCTGATCGGTTACCTGGCAGCCTGGTACCCGGTGTACAATATTCGCAAAATCAGCACCTCGCTGGCGAAACTCGATTGAAACGTCACTATACCAACCTTCTGTCGTTGATAAATGATTAAAATAAAGAACAGATGATCACATGTTTTTTAGTAAATTTGTCCTTTTTATTCGGACATAAAATTTTTCAGAATGATAAAAGATTTACTCACTAGGAGTTTAACCGCCCTCATCCTGTCAGGATTTCCACTTCTTCTGATCTCCGGTGAGATCCGGATATCGGAGGGTAAAACCGACCTTCGGCTATCCACCAACAACTACCACCAGCTTACCTTTACAAGCGACATCTCTGCAGTGCAGTACCGGGATATACAGACAAAGCTGGGTCTTTTTACCGAGCTCTGCATTCAGGACTATGGATACAGCAGTGAAGTAGGCGATCCGAAACTGCCTGTCTTCCGGAACCTGATCGAGATCCCCATCAGTGCCACACCGGAGGTTGTCGTGACCCATGCGGAGTATACCGATTATTCCCTCCAGGCACTCGGGATCAACTACCCGGTGATCCCGCAACAGGAATCGGTGAGCAAAGCCATTACCGACCCGGATGAGATCCCGTTCGTCATGAATACGGAGACTTACCAGCGAAATGAATTCCTGGGAGGCACGCTGGTTTCGGTCACCCCGGTCGGAATCATGCGTGCGCTGACGATGGCAAGCCTCGACATTGCTCCGGTTCAGTACAATCCGGTGACCGGGATCCTTCGCATTTACCAGACCATCGAAGCCACAGTTACCTTCACCAACGGGAACGAACAAGCCACCATCTCCCGGAAACAGGAGCTCTATTCACCCTTTTTTGAAAATGCTTACAGGCAGATGGCTAACTACAAGCCATTGACCGATGAACTAATCACCACTGCACCGGTTACCTATATCATCGTTTCTGCTCCGATGTTCCAGGAGGCGCTTCAACCTTTTATCAACTGGAAAACCCGGAAGGGATTCAAGGTGGTTGAAGCCTATACCGACGACTCTGCCGTGGGGACCACCACTACATCCATCAAGAATTACCTTCAGGATTTCTATACCAACCCGCCGGCGGGCTATGAACCCCAGAGTTTTGTCCTGCTCGTGGGAGATGTGCCGCAGATTCCAACTTTCAACGGTACAACCGGAAACCATCCTACCGATCTCTATTATTTTGAATATACCGGCGACAAGATCCCCGAATGCTATTCTGGCCGCTTCTCAGCTAACAACCTTAACCAGCTGCAGCCGCAGATTGATAAAACCCTTGGTTATGAGCAGTATCTTTTTCCGGAGGAGTCATTCCTGGGTGAAGTGGTTATGGTTGCCGGGGCAGACCCTAATTACGGACCATCTGTCTCTTATAACCATCTGACGCT
>QYQJ01000078.1 GCA_007280875.1 Bacteroidota bacterium | reverse complement strand
TCATGACACTCCCGATATGGTTTTTTATTTCCTCGTTCGGGAATCGGATGCCCTTTATATCAAACCTGTCCAGTTCCGCTGTGCGGTTTTCGTCATGCAATTTTTGCTCTTCCTTTTCATGAATCGGACCATCCACTTCAATGACCAGTCTGGCTTCATGACAATAGAAGTCGGCGATATAATACTCAATCGGATGCTGCCGTCTGAATTTAACTCCCCGGAGATTCTTTCTCCTGAGTCTTTCCCAGAGGGTCTTTTCACACGGGGTCATTTTTTCCCGTAACCGTTTCGCAAACTCAATGGTTTCAGCGTCCGCATGATAAAAATAAGAGGGGGTCCTGGTCTTTCCTAAATAAGCCATTTTATTACATTTAAATGAAACAACACGATTTAATACCCCACCCTTGTCTCCCTCCCCTCCAAGGGGAGGGCCGGGGAGGGGTCATTAACTCATTAATCCGGAAAACAGAGAAAAGGTTATATGCAAAAGGAATTTATTCAGGTTTATCATCCCTGATCCGTTGAGCGATCTTTGTTAGTAGAATGTCATGCCTGATTGTATCGAAGTAAGACTTTAGGTCAATATCTATGACTCTGGTCTTTCCCTGTACAATAGCATTGGGCACCTGTTCTATCGCCTGATGCGCTGTCCGTTTCGGTCTGTACCCGAATGATCCGGGTTGAAAGTCTGCTTCAAAAACAGGTTCAAGAATCAGTTTTATTGCCCCCTGTACTATCCTGTCTTTGATTGTAGGAATCCCCAGTTTTCGTGTTTTCCACTTTCCTTTCGGAATGTGTTGTATCCGATTTCGCCTTGGAAGGTATGTCCCCGATTTCAATTCTTTTTGAATCTCAGTCAGTAACTTTATTAACCCTTCCTTTTCTACCTTCTTAAAAGTCACTCCATCTATTCCTGCACTTCCTTTGTTCTGTTTGCATAAACCGTAGGATTCCTGCAAGGTTTCCATTTTACAGATATGCACATACATCCCCCAGAATATTTTCGTGAATAATCATTCGTAAATCACTTCAAGGCCCTGAGGTTCAGCTTCCTCAGCAGCGGCGCTTTTTTAGCAATGATCCCCACCACTACCAGGGTCATAGAACCTCCGAAGATGACCGAGGGGACAAGTCCCATGATCCTGGCGGCCAACCCCGATTCAAAAGAACCTATTTCGTTGGAGGAGCCGATGAATATGCTGTTGACCGATGCCACCCTGCCACGCATCTCATCGGGGGTAAGCAACTGCAGAGTAGTGGCACGGATGATCACGCTGACGTTGTCGAAAAGACCGCTCATAAATAGCAGAAAGAGAGAGAGGTAGAAATTTTTTGAGAGGGCAAAGCAGATGATGCTGAGCCCAAAGCCGGCGACCGAAACAATAAGCCATCGTCCGGCCCGGGCGGCAGGAGGTTTGTAGGCGAGGAAAAAGGACATGATGACTGCCCCCAGCATAGGCGCTGCCCGCAGAAACCCCAGTCCCTGCGGACCCACATAGAGGATCTCCGCTGCAAAGATGGGGAGCATCGCCACAGCTCCGCCGAATAATACGGCAAACATGTCGAGCGACATGGTGCCCAGCAGAATCTGATTCTTAAAAACAAACCGCAGGCCGGAGGATAGCCTTTTCCAGATGGGTTCCACCTGGAGTATTTCCGGATTCCGGTACCGTTTCACTACCAGCAGCAGGCCTAATGCAATGATGACAAAGAGGACGACCATCATGTAGGCGATCTGCACCCCGAGAAAACCATAGATCAGTCCGCCGATGGCCGGACCTGAAATGGCAGCGATATGCCATACAGTGCTGTTCCAGGTGGAAGAGTTGGTATAAAGATGCCGGGGGACCAGCTGCGCCATCAGAGCGATAGTCGAGGGGTAGAGGAACGCTCGCACGAGCCCGGTCAGGGCTACCACAAAATAGATCGGGAAGATCCCCAGCGCCATAAATCCCATTACCTCTTCGTAACTGAAAGCGAAGAGCAGCAGTGTGCCCAGTAGAAACAGCACCGAAAACCAGGTGATGATCCGTTGCCGGTTATATCTGTCGGCGACATGGCCTGAATAGAGTGCCACGGAGATAAACGGCAATGCCTCTGCCAGGCCGATCAATCCAAGGGCAAGCGGATCGTGGGTCAGCTCATACATCTGCCAGCCTACAATCAGGCCCTGCATCTGGAAGGCAATCGTGATGAAGAAACGGTAACTGATAAAGAGACGGAAGTCCCTGAGTTTCAGGACAGCATAGGCATCGTGTTTCTCGCCTGGATTAGCCATGCTATAAGCCCCTCTCCTGAAGGAGAGGGGTTTGGGGTGAGGTGGTTTGGGGTGAGGTTAATCCTCCTCCTGCTCCTCTGCTTCGTAAGCTTTCAGCAGTTTCTCCTGAACATCGGCGGGAACCTGTACATACTCGGCAAATTTCATGTCGTAGGTGGCCCTGCCACTGGTGAGGGAACTAAGTGCTGTGGAATAGCGGTTCATTTCGGCCAGCGGAACCTTGGCCTTGATCTTCTGGTAGTTGCCTTCGCTATCCATTCCCATGATCAGAGCCCGACGTCCCTGCAGGTCGGTCATTACCTCGCCCATCTTCTCTTCGGGTAAGATCACTTCTACATCATAAATGGGCTCCAGGATCTTCGGTCCGGCGTTCTTGAAGGCCTCTTTAAAGGCATTCCGTCCTGCAAGCTTGAAAGAGATTTCATTGGAATCAACCGGGTGCATTTTTCCGTCGTAGACATTGACTACAATATCCCGTGCATAGGAACCGGTAAGCGGTCCTTCTTCCATTTTCTCCATGATCCCTTTCAGGATTGCCGGGATGAACCGTGCGTCGATGGCACCACCTACTATGCAGTTATTCATGACAAGCTTACCGCCCCATTCCAGGTCATGGGGGTCACGTCCGCGGATCGGAAATTCGTTCTGGTCGGCCATCCCTTCCTTGAAAGGCTGGATCATCATATGAACCTCTCCGAATTGTCCGGCCCCTCCCGACTGCTTTTTGTGGCGATAGGTTGCTTTTGCAGGTTTTGTGATGGTTTCCCGGTAGGGGATCCGGGGAGCCAGGTACTCAATGGGGATCTTTTCAATATTTTCCATGTGCCATTTGGCCAACGTCAGGTGAAGCTCTCCCTGGCCTTGTAAAATCAACTGCCTGAGTTCCTTTGAATAGCCAAAGATCAGCGTGGGATCCATTTTTGCTAGTTCGTTGAGGATTGAACTGATCTTTTCGTCATCGGTTGCATTTTTCGCCTTGACCGCTACCCGGAATTTCGGATTCGGATAGGTGGTTTGCTCGATGATGTCATCCGGATTCTTCAGGGAATTAAGGGTATTGTTTGTAAAGGTCCCCTTCAGCTTGATGGTGGCCCCGATATCACCGGCCACAAATTTCTCTACCTTCTCCCGGTTCTTCCCGTTGATCACAAAAAGTTGTGACATCCGCTCCTTCGTGGTCCGGTTGGGATTGATCATGTCCTGGCTTTCGACCACCTCCCCGGCATAGACCTTGAAATAGGAGATCTCGCCCAGGTGCATTTCGATAGCAGTCTTGAAAACAAAGAGAGAAGTGGATTCAGAGACTTTGCAGGTTAAAACTTTCCCGGTTGTGGTCTTGACGCCTGGCATTTCATCAGGGGCAGGAACCGAATTAGTCACAAATTCCAGTACCCGGCTTACACCTACTTCATGTTTGGCACTCACACACATCACGGGGAACATGCTCCGCGACATCAATCCCATTCGCAGAGCGCTGTTGATCTGCTCTTCAGTGAGGGTTCCCTTATCGAAATACTCTTCCATCAGGGATTCGTCCTTGGATGCCAGTTCCTCGATCAGAACTGCATGCATCTCATCGGCTTTGTCCTTCTCCCCAGCCGGAATATCGAGGATCTCCACTTTTCCCCCGCCATGTGGATATTTGTACAGTTTCATCTTTAGCAGGTCGATGATGGAATTGAACCCGTTCCCCTGGTTGACCGGATATTGCACCACGGTGACGAAGTTCCCGAATTGCTGTTTCAGCTGGCGGACGGTTTCATCGAAATTGGCCAGTTCAACATCCAGGTGGTTTGCCACAAACACAACCGGTTTCTCCAGGTTGTTCGCATATCTCCAGGTAATCTCAGTGCCAACCTCCACGCCACTCTGGGCATTCACTACCATCAATGCGGTATCGGTTACCTTGAGCGCCGCAATTACCTCCCCGATAAAATCGTCAAAACCGGGGGTGTCAATGATATTGATCTTTTTATTGTTAAACAGGGTGTAAAGAATAGATGAGGAGACCGAGTTCTGGCGCTCCAGTTCAATAGGACGATAGTCTGAGACCGTGTTTTTGTCATCCACGCTTCCTCTGCGATTGATGACTCCTCCCTCAAACAGCATCGCTTCTGCCAGGGTTGTCTTGCCCGATTTTGCACCGCCGATCAGCGCGATGTTCCGGATCTCATTGGTCTGAAATACCTTCATGGAATTGAATTGAATTTACGTATGTACTTGATTAATATTAATTTCGAAAAGGGCTGCAAAGTTACAAGGTTAATTTTAAATTTCAAAGGAATTATCGGAGGGAAAGGCATAGGGGCACAAGGGCACAGAGGCATAGGGGCCAGGGGCATAAAGTCACAGCGTAACAGAGTCGCTAAAAACCCGGTCCTTCACCTCTTTCCACCGTTCAACTGGCATTTTAGCCCCAAGTTCTTCAATGATGTTTCCGGCCAGAAGGGCTCCGGCTTCTCCGCATTTCTCAAGCGGCCATCCATGCGAGTGGCCATACAGGAAACCCGCTGCATACAGATCACCGGCTCCGGTGGTATCGACCAGCCTGACTGGGATGATCCCGATTTCGGAGACCACGTCACGGGATTTCACCATTGACCCCTTGCTTCCTGTTTTGACAATGGCCACTTCACAAAATTGCGCCAGATGGTTCAGTGCCCGTTCGGGTTCAAATCCGGTAAAAGCTTTTGCTTCCTCCTCGTTGGCAAAAAGGATATCTACATGCTTCCTGATGATCTCCTCCAGAAATGCCAGGTTGGCCTCCACCACGTTGTAACTGGCCAGGTCGAGGGAAACCAGTAATCCGTTTGCTTTGGCCAATTCTATGGCTGTCCTGATCAGATAGTGATTCTGCACCAGGAAGCCTTCAATGTGAAGGTAGTCATAGCTGGAGAAGATCCGGGATCCGGGATCCGGGATCCGGGATTCTATTTCATGGCTCCTGGCTAGTGGCTCATCGCTTGGTTTGGAATGAGGAATGAGGAATGAGGAATCGGACAGATGTGAGGCCGACAACTCCACTGCTGCACCCAGATAGGTCGCAAACGTGCGTTCCGAGTCGGGGGTGATCAGGGTGATGGCCCGTCCGGTCTCCGTATCGCTCCGGATCAGGTACGGCTCCACCC
>QYQJ01000074.1 GCA_007280875.1 Bacteroidota bacterium | reverse complement strand
GTTCAAATACTGGAACATAATCAATTATTTCAACCCGTATAATTATGTCCTGGATATACCCTGGGATAGTACGATATACAACAACATACTTTCAATCGCAACAGTAGCCAATTACGTAGATTTTTGCAAGTTAATTAAAAAAATAACAGCGAATTTGAATGATGCTCATGTCCATGGATTAACAGGGAGTTCGGAATATAATATTTTTAATAAGTACTGCCCTCAGATAATTTTAAGGTATTCTCAAAACAACTATATTGTTGTTAAATCTGGTTACGAGGATTTATCCAAAGGAGATATCATCGTAACCGTTGAAGGGAAAACACCCGTTCAAATTGAAGATAGCCTTCGCCCATACATATCTGCGGGGAATTCCTCAGTATTCAGAAGGTTTATGTGTTATTATATACTTAGAGGCGATTCTGGTTCTCAGATTCAGATTGAATACCAGGACAGCCTGGGTAATACTCAAACATTTACAGCTGAAAGAAACTATATATCCAGCAACAGCTGGCTTTTCAGTTATTATCCGAATGATACGCTTGCAACCGTAAAATTCAGAAAATGGGACTGCAATGTCGGGTACGTCAATATGGGAGAATTAATGCCTTCGGATGTGGATTCCATGTATTACAATCTCATCAATAACTCTGCCATTATTTTCGATATTAGGAATTACCCGAATGGGACAGCATGGGCTATTGCAGATTATCTGTATCCATCCAGGATGAATTGCACCAGGTTAACACACCCTGATACCAGGTACCCCGGAACATAGCCGAACTCGGTTATCATTGGCAGTCAGACAGCAGGGGCAGATGGAAATATCACCTACTTTTATTTAAGTCAGGAATTCCAAACAGGATATACCTCTCTGGGAGTATATTATCCAAACGGAGACAGTACACAGCGTATCGGGATTGTCCCCGACAGCGTGGTCTATATCACCCCTGAAGGGATCAGGCAGGGGAGGGACGAGGTGCTGGAGAAAGCGCTTCAGGTAGCAGGCTGCCTGGACCCCATACTATCAGTCACTCCCCTTTCGCAACAGGTCGCTGCTACATCTGGAATAACCGGTTTTACCGTAACCTCCAATACAAACTGGTCGGCAGGAAGCGATGCGGATTGGTGCACGGTTACCACTTCCGGCAGTGGAAACAGGACGATCGTGGCCGAATATGCCGAAAATGTCTCCTATCAACCCCGGACAGCTAATATAACGGTGACTGTTGACGGTTTGCCGGAACAAATGGTCTCGGTGATCCAGGAAAAATCAACCATTGGGATTGACAACCCTTCAGCACCTACATTCCAGATTTATCCAAATCCAACCGATGGAATTGTCAGGATCATCCCTGAGAAGGTTATTGCCGGTATGCCAGTGATCATTGTCCAGGATATGTATGGCAGAATCATCTTCAATGAACAATATCCTGAAGCAAAGGAATATGAGATCGACCTCTCGTTTGCCCCGGGAGGCAGTTATTTTATTATCATGAGGACCTTTGATACCATCAAAATACAAAAACTGATTATTCATTAAAACAGCAAATCATGAAAAAAGTATTTTTACTCCTTGCAGCATTGGTTGCTGCAAATTTATCTCAGGCTCAATGGGAGCCTGATGTCAGACTGACAAATGATCCAGCAGCTTCCTGGACCCCAGTTAGTAGTAATAAGCCTATTGCAGTAAGTGGGGATTCCATCCATGTGGTCTGGCAGGAATTCCGTGACGGTAACGCGGAAATCTATTACAAACGCTCAACAGATGCTGGAACAAGCTGGGGGGAGGACACCCGGTTATCAAATGCACTCGGCAACTCATATGATGCCTCTCTGGCGCTCTCTGGTACCATGGTACACGTTGTATGGGGTGATTTTCGTAATGGCAGCGATATCGTGGAAATCTACTACAAGCGATCAGAAGATGGGGGCGAAAGCTGGGGAGAAGATACCAGGTTAACTTTTGCCGGTTCCTGGTCAGAATCTCCTTCTATAGCCATTGGAGATTCTGTAATCCATATTGTATGGTACGATTGGCGTGATGCGATCTGGGACTGGGGTTATGAGATATACTACAAACGTTCCATGGATGGGGGGTTAACCTGGGGTCCTGATACCCGGCTGACCAATGACATAGCCTATTCTGGCTATCCTTGTATTGCCGTATCCGGTCAGACTGTGCATGTGGTGTGGGAAGACACCCGAAAAGGGAATGGTGAAGTATACTACAAACGTTCAGATGATGGAGGGCTGAACTGGGGCCCCGACACACAATTGACGGATGATCCGGCCGATTCGTGGGATCCTGTTGTAGCAGTGAACGACTCTGTAGTACATGTTGTATGGATGGATATGCGCGATGGTTCTGCCTATGAAGTATATTACAAACGCTCCACAGACGGAGGGATCACCTGGGATGCCGATACCCGGTTGACAAATGCTAGCGCTTCGTCAGAATATCCTACCATCGCGGCATTAGGCACAATGGTCCACGTGACCTGGGGAGATAAACGTGATATGAATTATGAGGTTTACTACAAACGATCTGACGATGCAGGATTAACATGGGAAGAGGATACTCGTTTGACCAATGCCTTTGCTGAATCAAACTATCCATTTGTCGCTGTATCCGATTCTGCAGTGCATGTGATATGGGATGAAAGCCGTGACGGAAACGAAGAGATCTATTACAAACGCAACCCCACAGGCAACGTCATCGTTGGAACTGAGAATCTGTCTCTAGATAATTCCGGACAAGAATTCAATATGTTTCCCAATCCGGCATCATCCATCGTTCATATTCAAATCACTGATAATCCAACTGGAAAATCAATGCTCACTATCGGGAATATTCTTGGAGAGACTTTGATAACCAGACCAATTAGGATGGGCGAGGCGATTGTTGATGTTTCCATACTGCAAAACGGGATCTATTTCGTGGAAATAGCTACACAAGGCAAGCAGGTTGAAAGTCAGAAACTGATTATCAGGAAATAAGCACCTCGTGACTAACGATAAAAACATTGACTGGTCCGTAGCAATGTCGTATATTTAGCAAAAAAATATGAAAAAGTCTATCCTTTTCATAGTAATATTTTTTGCATCATGCTCCCAGGCTCAATGGGAGCATGATGTCAGACTGACAATCGATCCTTCTTCATCCCAGAATTATAGCCAGCATGGTATTGCATCCTCGGGTGATTCTGTGCATGTTGTCTGGTACGACGACCGTGACGGAAACTGGGAAATCTATTATAAGAGGAACCCGACCGGAGGCTTTTCAGTTGCCATCTCCCGGCAACAAGAATGAAAGCCGGAAACTGATCATCAAGAAGTAAAGGACCTGCTCAACTATAACCAACAGTAAGATGTCACATCTGCCAACCGCGAACTGAGAACTGCGAACTGCCAACTGCCCACTGCCATATGAGATTACCACAACTCTGTTTCATTATTCTCCTGTTCACTGCCCTCAATCTTCCAGCGCAGAATCCATTTGTTCAGCTTTATTCAACCTACGACGGCCTACCTTCCAACAGTATAAATTGGATTGTACAGGATTCCCGGAAATTCATCTGGTTTGCAACAGAAGGTGGCCTGGTGCGATATGACGGTTCAACGTTTATCAGGTACGGAACGAGCGAAGGATTAAGTGATTCAGAGGTGATGTTCATGAAAGAGGATTTCTTCGGACGCCTTTGGTTATCCTGTGCATGGGGTAGGATAAACTTTCTCTACCAGAATAAGATTTATAATGAAAAAATTGAACCATTTCTTGCCTCTTTGCGTGGCCTTCCACTCATTGTCCAGGATAAGGCTCATAACCTGTATTTCTGGAATTATTATGGACGCAGAATTCATGTTTTAGATACAACGAATACGGTTACGAAATATAAGCTTCCGAGTGTACCTCTCGAATCCGATACAATGGCTAGAGAAGGCATGAGTATCAGGTATTTAACTAAATCTGATTCGGGTGATTATTTAATCTGGACCCATCTGGGCCTCTTTGAAACCAAAAACCTGGATGAACAACCTGTGCCTGTTTCATATTCAAAACAACACCATACTATCAAGTGGGTAGGGGATACTATAATGTACGACCTCATTCCCGATCCGGAAACACAAGCGTCGCTATATGTAAAATACCTCAACGGACATCCGGTTGATTCGATAGAATTTCCGGTAAAGTCACAAGATGACGATGGATGGATCGCAGAGGACACGAATGGCACGCTATGGATCAGCAAGTACAATTTGGGTTTGTTTTGTCTGAAAAATAAGAAGATTATCTATCAGTTTGATGCTGAAGAGACAAATTGTATTCTTCGGGATCATGAGGGAAACATCTGGATAAATTCGAAAAAAGGAGCCTATAAAATTTCCCCTGAGGCTATGGTCTACAAGCATTATGATAACACATATTTTCAAAGCAATGGGATCGATGCCTTAAGCTCAAATCCCGATGGTGGTGTCTGGTGCATGGGTAGCGGGAAAGTCTTTCTTTATAAAAACAATGAATTCTATCATCTTGTTTTTCCTCGTGAATTGTCAGCCAAGAACGGAATTATTGGACTGACCAATAATTCATTGATTATCAGCAATGAATATTATCTCAATTTCGTTGTAACTGGTATTAAGCCAGCGCGATATAATCAAAACCTGCTGGTTGGAAATTTTCTTCGGTTACCTGCAACTGGCTTGTTAATCATTAATAACCCAAAAAGCGAGATTAGTATTCAAAATAATAATAACGAAGAGATTTCAACATTCTCAACTCAAAATCTGATTAAGGAACTCCGAAAGGCATCCGGACTGGGAGCATGGATATTCTATGATTCGAAGAATAACCTGGTCCTTCATACCGGAAATAACAACTATATCATAAAGGGCGACCAAAGAGTCCCTTATGAAGAGGTTCAGGCACTTAAGGGAAAAATACTAGCCATTCATGCGATTTTGGATTCTTCAACAGATGTCTTTTATACACGGGATGACAGCATTTATCTGGTGAACCAGAAAAAGGTCTATAACCTGAGCTCTGCTTTCACTTACGCATTAAATGCGCCGGTCCAGAAAATTATTTACGATGAACCGACATTGTATGTTTCCACAATCAGAAATATCTATAAGTGCGATAATCCGTTGGATATACTCGAAAATAAACCTGTTCAGTTCAAGCTGATAGATGTCAACTTTAAAGAAATACGGGATATTCTGGTGCACGATGATTCTCTTTATATTGCCTCGAGTGAAGGGTTGACGATCATCCCTGAAGAGATGATCGATAAAATCAGGGATCGAATTCCCATTGCCTATTTCGAATCTATACAGATAAACGATAAAGAAACCGATCTTTCTTCACAGCAATTACAAGTTAAAATGAGTGCCAGGATAAAGTTCAGCTTCGCAAGCATTAATTATTCACACGACCCGGTTGTATTTTCATACATGCTTGAGGGTTATGATAAGGAATGGGCCACAGGGACCACACGGAGTGTTGCTTATACCAATTTGCCGAGAGGATACTATACCTTTAAATTAAAGGTGAGTAAGCCGAATTCTCCCTGGAGTGAACCCATTGAGTACCGCATAATAGTTAAAGCTACTTTCTGGCAACATCCGCTTTTCTTTGTGTTGCTGTCCCTGCTGTTCGCCGGGTTGGTGGCGCTGGTGATCATCAGGAGGAAGAACCTCCAGATGAAACGCAGGGAGATCGACCACCAGTTGGTTGTCCTCGAACAGAAGGCGCTTCAGTCGATGATGAACCCACATTTCATCTTCAACGCCCTGAGTTCCATCCAGAGTTACCTGTTGCAGAACAAGTCCCGCGAAGCCGGGTTATACCTTTCCCAGTTTGCCCGGCTGATCCGGCAGAACCTCAGCGCCATCAACTCCCCCATGATCAGCCTCGATGAAGAGGTTGACCGGTTGAAGAATTACTTGGACCTTGAGCGGCTGAGAATGGCTGAGGAGTTTGACTATTCGATTGAGATGGATGAAAGCGTGGAAGATGAGGAAGTGATGATCCCCTCCATGATCATTCAGCCATTTGCCGAGAATGCTATCCTGCACGGCATTTCGGCGCTCGAAGGGAAGGGAACAATCCGGATCTCTATCTCCATGAAATCAGAAAATTCTGTATCGATTACCATCGAAGATAACGGGATCGGTATGCAACGCTCCGGGACCGCTTCGGAACGAAGTGAAAAGCATCTGCACATTGGCATGGGCATGACCCATAAACGGCTGGAGATCATCGGGAAGAAGATGCACGTGGAGACATCGGTGGAGGTTTCCGAAGCCTTCCCCGATAGCCCCAATCCCGGCACCCGCGTGGTGATGATGGTGCCCGTGAGCTACAGCCGGAAGGTGTCGTAGTCAACAGTTGGCAGTCTGCAGTTGGCAGTTTGCAGTATGTAGTTGACTTTTTATCCAGCATCCAGAATCCAGCATCTCTTACTAAACGTCGACTCGTCGAAATCTTTCCCCCAAAACTGTACTACCTTTGTATCCTAAACCGGATTAAGGGATGAACTTTAATCCGTGAAAAAATGAAAACACTTAAAAACCTATTCTGGATCGTATTATTTCTGCTCCCTGTTTTGGCAAAAGCAGAGGTAAAAGAGATTCCTTTTACCCTCGATGACCGCGACCGCATCATCCGGACCGAACAGAGGCTTGAAGCACTGGACGCAAAAATTGATATCCTGTTTGGAGGGCTTGATTCAAAGACAGACGCACAGATTGGACAACTCGATGCAAAGATTGATTCAAAAGTTGATGGTTTGCGATCGGAAATGAATGCCAGATTTGACCAGCTTTTCAACTTTCTTTGGGCTATCATTGACATATTCACCACCATGATGATCAGTGTGTTCGGATTTGCCTTCTGGGACCGGAAACTATCATTGGCCCCATTGAAAAAACAAGACCAGAAGATCCTTAACGTGCTGGTGGATTACGCCAAAACCCAGCCTAAATTATCAGAGATCCTTAAGAACGCAGGACTTTTGTAAGAAGTCTGCAGTTGGCAGTAGGCAGTCGGCAGTCGCCATTCCTCATTCCAGTTTTCTCCTTCCTCCTTCCTCCAGTCATACCAACTCCCATGGCCAGAGATGCTGAATCCCTTTATAATCAGAGAATTTTATATCATCAAGCGAAATAACAAATTTTTCATGATTATCCTCAATTGATAATAGATTTCCAAATTCTCTTTCAGTTGTTTCTTGATCACCTATGATATATGCTACCTGTATGTAAATTGTTTTTCCTTGTTTTTGAGCAACAAAATCTATTTCAGCAGCCCTTAATATACCAACTGATACCCGGAACCCCATACGCTTGAGTTGAAGAAAAATATAATTCTCAAGATGATAGCCAATATCCGATGGATAATATCCAAAAATGTAGTTTTTAAATGCCAGATCATTCAAATAATATTTCCTTACTCCCCCAAGGGTTTGTTTCCCTCTCAGGTCATACCTATCCACTTGATGTAACACAAATGTATCCAGAAGATAACGTACATAAGTAGAAAGGGTTTCATAATTGGTCTGTCGTTGTTTGCTTTTAAAATATTTAACAATACCTGTGAGTGAGGTTAAATTACCGATGTTTGTGGAAAGAAAGTTGAAAATCTCTTCGAGCAATGCCAGATCTTTAACCTGATTCCGTTGGATTATATCTCGTAATACGATGGTATTTCTAAGATCATTTACATAGTGTTTTTCTACCTCTTCCTCCGAAAAATTCAACATCTCAGGGAGACCACCTGTTTGGATGTAATTTAAAAACAATTCCTTGCCAATTTTCTGATCTTTGAACTCTGCATATTCAAACAGACTAAAAGGTAATATCTCGAACTCCACGTACCGACCAGATAAGAGTGTTGCCAATTCACCCGAAAGCAAGTTTGAACTCGATCCGGTAATAAACAATTCATAATCATCAGTAAAATCCTGTGAATAAGAATTTACAAACACTTCCCAGTTTTCAATATTTTGAACCTCATCTAATAAAATGTAGATCTTACCTGAAACACCCAGTTTTTTTCTGTAATAATCAAACAACTCCTCAACATCTTTTGCCGTTCTAATATCATCAAATACAGTGTACTCTTTATTCAGGTAGAAAATATTGTTCGGATT
>QYQJ01000056.1 GCA_007280875.1 Bacteroidota bacterium | reverse complement strand
GGTCAAAGCAACATGTCCTGAAAAGGACTTTAAGAACACAGACATGAGTTAATGCCAATTACTTCAACGGCAAAACTCGCAGGAGAAACTCGCATGCCAAAGGCGTCAATAATTTGGTAAAGATTTATAGGAGAAATGTAACCATTTTATTTAACACACAACTCCAGCCACCGATTTTCTTTTTCCTCCAGTTCCAGGAGAATGGCGGTAAAGCGTCGGGATTTTACTTGCAAGTCGTCATTGGGAAGTGTCCCGGAACTGAAAGAGAACTCGATCTCCTGCTTTTCGGCTTCAAGTTGACGGATCTTGATTTCCAGCCCTTCGAGTTCCCGTTGCTCTTTGAAGCTTAATTTCTTTGAATCAGACCTAGCGCCAACCGATTGGGAAGGTGAAGCTGTTTTCTCCTTCTCACTTTTTCGCTCCTTCATCTTCTGCATACGCTCCTGCCTTTCACTATAGTCGCGGTACTGGGTGTAGTTTCCCGGAAAATCCCTGACCTCTCCGTTCCCTTCAAAAACGAATAGGTGATCCACGATCTTGTCCAGGAAATAGCGGTCGTGGGTGACCACCAGCACGCATCCGTTAAAGGATTCCAGGTACTCTTCCAGCACATTCAGAGTCAGGATATCAAGGTCGTTGGTCGGCTCGTCAAGGATCAGGAAGTTCGGGCTCATCATCAGTACCGTGACCAGGTATAACCGGCGTTTTTCTCCTCCGCTGAGTTTGTAGACCGGCTGATGGTGCGACGGGTAAGGAAACATGAAATAGTTAAGAAATGCCGAAGCAGAGATGGTATCGCCATTTCCCAGTTTCACCACGTCGGCGATCTCCCGCACCACATCGATCACCTTGGTTTCGGGATTGAACGAGATCCCCTCCTGGGTGTAATAGCCGAATTGGATGGACTCCCCTTTTTTCACCGATCCCCGGTCGGGTTTTAGCTTTCCGGTCAACAAATCCAGGAAAGTTGTTTTTCCGGTTCCGTTATTTCCGATGATTCCGATCTTCTCAAACCGCTTGAAGGTGAAAGTGAATCCCTTGAGGATGGGTAGTTCTCCCCAGGCGAAAGAGAGGTCGTTGACCTCCAGGATCTTCTTCCCCATCCGCTTCCCTTCGATGTGGATCTTCATCCGCTCATCGGGAACCTTCCGGTCAGCTGTCTCTTTTAGTTCATAAAAGCTTTCGATCCGGGCTTTGGCTTTGGTGGTCCGGGCCTTCGGCATTCGCCGCATCCACTCCTGCTCTTTCCGGAGGAGGTTTTGCGCCTTTTCCGTCTCCCTGGTCAGGATATCCAGCCGTTCGGTCTGCTTTTCCAGGAAATAGGAGTAGCTGCCCCGGTAACGATGGATACCGGTGTGATCCAACTCCAGTACCTCACTGCATACCCGGTCCAGGAAGTAGCGGTCGTGGGTCACCATCAGGAAAGTCAACGTACGCTGCGAAAGGTACTCTTCGAGCCATTCGATCATCTCCACATCCAGGTGGTTGGTCGGCTCATCCAGGATCATGAAGTCGGGTTCGGTGATCAGCACCTTGGCCAGGGCGACGCGTTTCTGCTGGCCACCTGAAAGCCGGTCGATCCGCTGGTCCAGATCGGGGATCTTCAATTGTGACAGGATCTGTTTAATCCGGGTTTCATATTCCCAGCCATTGAGGGCATCCATCCGTTCCATGGCGTGCGTAACCTGTTCTTTATCCTCGCTCCTGATAGCCTGTTCATACCGGTATATCGCCTTCAACACCTCACTAGATGTAGTATACACTTCATTAAAAACAGTATGTGAATGGGTCAGGTCTGGCTCTTGCTTCAGATACCCCAGGGAAGCTTTATTGAAACGGGTGACAGTCCCTGCATCTGATGGTTCAATACCGGCGATGATGTTAAGCAGGCTGGTCTTTCCGGCCCCATTGCGGGCGATCAGCGCCACCTTCTGATATTGGCTGATGACAAATGAAATATCCTCAAAAAGAACATTTTCCCCGTAACTTCGGGAGAGATTTTCAACGGTCAGGATGGTGGACATGCAGGTGGTAGTTGAGCCCCGCAAAGGTAGGGGATTATTGGATTCCTGAACCACCGGAAGGTTCCCGCCACTCACCGGGTAAAATCCGGTATTCATCGAAAACCCACCGGAACAGGCTCATCATCCTGTAACGTACAGAGCGGTTTCACGTCTCATTGGCCAGTAACTCAAAAAGTAAACACCATGAAAGCACTCCTGATTATAACAGCCCTGTTTGGATTTCAAGTTGCAACTGCCTTTAGAGAATCCTCCGGAGAAGAACTTACCGTGAATGCCGCTACATATACGTTCTGTGTCGATTGCCATTCCCTCCTGCCGGTAGTTCCCCTGGAGGCCTCCTATGAAGATCAGAAAGAGGTAGTCACACTGATGGATGCAGAAAAACTAGCTCCTTCCGTTCCGCTCGAAGCCGATTTCAAGGACATCCCGTAACCCATATATTTTCCGCATCTGTTATTGAAACCGTAGGGGCGACCTGGCAGGTCGCCCCTACGGTTTTTTGGGTCGCCCCTACGGTTTTCGCCCGTGGTATTCGTCCAGCATCGTTTTCATCCATTTCTGGGCACTGTCGCACATCACCTGTACCGATTCCATATCCACTCCTTTTCCCTCTTCCCTGGGTACCCGTGGAACCAACGGTTCTCCAATGACGGTCGTAATGGATAGGATGTGATCCGACCTCTTTTTTCCGAAGAAGGTCCTGGGCTTGAAGAGATGGACAACAGGCACAACCGGACAGTTTGCATGATGAGCCAGGTAAAATGCCCCCTTCTGGAAATAATCAATATCCTGATAGAAGGGCCAGAGCTCTTCCTCCGGAAAAAAATGTACGATGTTTCCGTTTTTTACAGCATCTACTACCGGTTTCAGGATCCTCCTGAGGCCAAATGCACCGTCAGGGATGGGGAATCCCCTGAGAATGCGAAACATATTCCGGAAATAAGGCGCCTCAAAATTTCGCTGTACGGAAGCATACCAGGGCCGGCGGGGGAGCATGGCCATCCCTGTCAGCACGGTATCGAAAATATGACAATGATTGGCCACCGTAATGAATCCCTTTTTCTTAAGCGAATGCAGGTTTTTCTTTCCCCGGACTTTATAGCGACCTATGATCTGAAAGAAAACAATCCCCAGGAAAATGTAAAAAGCAGTATAGGCTATGTGGGAGAAAAAAAGATAGAAATAGTCGCTTCGTATAAACGTATAATCGGAAGTAATAGTTATGGGATAGACCGACTCCATTGGAACCTGTTGCTTTCGAACCTGGTCGGACTTCATACCCGTTTAGCTTTCTTATACGAAACGGGTTTTTGCATCACCGGATGAGACATGTTCTTTACTGCCGGGGGAGTGACCACTCTGCTGATGAACGATTCATAATCGTCCACCGCTTTGTCGAAGCGATATTGTGCGGCCTCATGCAGCACCCTCTGCTTCATCACAGGGCTGCGTAATTCATACCGGTGTTCGTACCAGTAATCAAGTTTTTCGGCCAGGTTTTCGGGATCGTCTGAGGTAAATAAAAACCGGTTGTCGAGAGCAAACTGGGGGGCTGCAGAATAGTTTGAATCACTGACCATGCAAGGCAGGCCGCAACCTATCGCCTCAAGACAGGACAAACTTTCCAGTTCCACGATCGAACCGTGGAGGAAGAGGTCGGCCGTATTGAGGTACCGGAGTTTGTCCTCTGCACTGATGTATCCAATGAACGGCTCCACGGGCAACTCCTTCGCTTTGGCTTTGATCTCTTCTGTCCGTTCTCCCCGGCCAGCAAGGATTAGTTGAATTTTATCTGCATAGTTCGAACGTTTTACCCCTTCGATCAACAGGAGTTGCCTCTTTTCATACGCATGCCGCCCGATATTCAACAAAACCAGTTTATCGCCGAACCATGCCGGTCGCTCGTATTCACGCGGCGCGTATTCGACCGGTATCCCATTGGAAACAGGATGCATACTGGCTTTGATCCCATGCAGTTTCAGCAGATCTGCAGCAAATACCGAGGGACAGGTCATGGTGTCGACCCGTTTGAATAAAAAATACTTGAAGGAGAACCAGAGAACCCATTCCAGCAGTTTACTCGTTTTTGCCATGGCCGCCATGATGTTCTGGGGTTGCACGTGGAATGCTCCTACCACCGGTTTGCGCAGACGTTTTGCCGTTTTTACGGCACCCCTGGCCATCAGAAAAGGAAACTGGACCTGCACTACATCTGCATCCTTCATGGCTTGTCCATAAACCTTTTTATCGTTCCGGCCAAAAAGGAACTTCATGTTTTCCAGAGATGCTTCGGTGCCGGGTAAAACAAAACCGGGGACCTGGAAAAAGCAGGGATCCGAAGGGTCTTCGTGGATAGCCGTGACAATATTGATTTTGTGTCCTCGCTTCCGGAGTTCCCCGACCAGCCGTTTCGTCGCAATGGTGCCACCGTTGGCATCATTGTACGAGTCAATAACAAAAGTTATGTTCATGGTGTTTGTGGATTGGTTAATACGGTTAAGGTGAAAAACGTCAAAGGCTTTTAAGGGCCTTGGCAGCTTTGTCATCTATATACTCATAATAATCACTTTTATATAGTTTCATTGACTTCCTAAAACATTCCCCCGCGAGATCCTTGTTCCCCATCTCGCTGTATAGATTTCCCAGCCGCAATGCAGCCTCAGAAGCAAAGTAGTAATCCTGGCCTTCACCCATTGCCATCACCTTCTTGAACTCGGCGATGGCCACTGTATTGTTGTGCCGGATCGCTTCGTACCGGCCTTTCAGGAAATGGTATTCAAGTTCGTAGGCTAATCCCTTGCTGGGGTTTGCCTCAAACGAGTTGATGGCTTTGGAATACGCTTCCAGGTATCCACCATCCAATGATAAACGGGCTTTCACCAGGTTGACATCCGGAAAGTAATCCAGGCTGGCATCATAGAGCGCTTCCCGGTCGCGCTCGTTCATGTCCATTCCTTCCTCACGTACTATTTTGCAACGGGCGATGTACTTCTGCCGGTCCCCATTCAGCAGGTAGTAAAGCGCCAGATTGTAATTCATCTCTTTGAGGTATTCTTTCTTCTCAAGGTGGCTCAGGTACCTCGATATATAATAGCTGGCCTGTGGATCCTGTTTCCGCAGCAGTATTTTACCCATTAAATAGCTGTAAATCACATCGGCAAAATCATTCTCATCATGGTTGATCTGACGCAGGATAGCCAGCGCTTCCTCGTTTCTTCCGGTCCGGTAGGCAATATTTGCCCTGAAATAGGTGTGGATAAATGTGCGGGCGATTGTGCTGTCAAGCGATTTCGTAAATTCATACACCTTCTCCGGCGTCTTGTTGATTTTAGCTGCCAGAATAATGAAGAGTGCGGCTTCGGCATTGAGCCCCTGGATATTTTTCTGGGAAAGATAATATTCCTGGAGCACCTTGAAGCCATAATCCAGGTTCACCCTGACACCAAAAAAAGAGACAGCCCATTTCACAAATGGTGGAAGATTTGAAATGCCGACATTGAAAAAACCATCCAGTTTCCGGTTCGGTTTGAAGGTCGGGTATTTGTCCAGGTTCCGGTACACTTTCTTGTAGGCCGCGTACCCCTTTGTCAACCCGTTCCATTGCGCCCCGTGCATGATGCTGAAAACCGCCACCTGCAACTCCATTTCGGCATAACAGGAGAGGTAATAGGGAGAGGTTTCGTCCTTCCCGTCCATGATCTCCCGCTTTTTATTAAAGTTATCAACAAACGCGTTGTATTCTTTATCACTCGAATTGATCAGCAACCGGAATACGTCGCAGGTCTGATCCAGGTAATAGGCATAATAGTTCTCAGGATTTAGTTTAATTTCCTGCGCTAACAACTTTTTGGCCTGATCAACCTGAAGGTCCATTACC
>QYQJ01000026.1 GCA_007280875.1 Bacteroidota bacterium | reverse complement strand
GGTTAACGTATATCCGTTATTTTTTTTATTTTTGACTAATTGAACCATTCTGATGGAATTTCTCATCCTTGCAATCCTGATCCTGGTCAGCGGGATCTTCTCCATGTACGAGATCGCACTCGTCAGTTGCCGGGAGATCAGGCTTCAGGAGAAAGCCGAATCGGGCAACCGGGGCGCGAAAATCGCTCTTGACCAGCTGAACCACATTGAAGATTTTCTATCCACCATGCAGATTGGCATCACCCTGGCCAGTATCCTGGCCGGAGCTTACGGCGGGGTGGCGATCACAGCCAAGGTGTTGCCGTACCTTGCAGGCTTGCCTTTTCATCCGGATGTCATATCCCGGATTACCCTGACGCTGGTCGTGATCTTGGTGACCTATTTTACCCTGGTCTTCGGGGAGACCGTTCCCAAATCGATCGCATTCAACCATTCGGAATCCATCACCATGGCACTGGCTCCCTTTATGAAAGGGGTAGCTACGGTATTGCGGCCCCTGGTCTGGATATTAAGTATTTCAACCAAAGGGATCATGCGGCTTTTCGGGGTGAAGTCGGGTACCGAACGCCACATCACGGAGGAGGAGCTGAAGCTGATGATCCGTCAGAGTTCCGAACACGGTGTGATCGACAAGCAGGAGTCGGAGATCATCAAGGATGTCTTCCGGTTCGGTTCCAAAACAGCCTTTTCCATCATGACCCCCCGGATCGATATCCGGTGGATCGATGAAAACATGACCAAACCCGATATCCTGAATTTTATTTACGAGGTGGGCTATTCAAAATATCCGGTCTGTGACGGTTCCCTGGATCAGCTGAAGGGAATTCTGGTAGTGAAAGACCTGATCGGGATCCTGCACGCCGGCGATACGCCCGATCTCTCCTCCATCCTGTCTGAACCGCTCTTCGTTCCTGAAAATATGTCGGCCTCCGATATCCTGGAGAAATTCAGGGAGCGAAAGATCCATATCGCTATCGTAGTGGATGAGTACGGATCGGTGGAAGGGCTGATCACCCTGCACGACGTGGTGGAGCATATCCTGGGAGACCTTCCCGACCTGACCGATAAAGAACCTCCCGACTACGAGCAGAAAACAGATGGCTCTTACTTTGTCAGCGGCAGCATGAACTTCTGGGAACTGGCCGAGATGCTGGAGATCCCCGACCTGGATGATGAGGAGTTTGAAGAAGAGGCCCGGAATTTCAGTACGGTAGGAGGACTGGCCATGTACACACTGGGCAGTATCCCCCAGGTGAACGACCGCTTCTCGTTCGGTGGATATAACTTCATCGTGCTCGAAATGGATGGGAACCGGGTGGCGAGCCTTTCGGTGCATCCCGCAGCAGATCAGCCGGTTGAATGAAACGCATGTGCACCAGGTAACGAAAAAACAGGCCGGACAATAGAGCAGGTGGTTCCACGTTTATAACAATTATTCAGCAAGCAAACCAGATTACAGTGTCGGACAGTTTAGTCATCATTCCCACCTACAACGAAAAGGAGAACATTGAACGGATCCTCCGGAAGATCTTCTCACTGGAAAAAGTATTCGATGTACTCATTGTGGAAGACAACTCCCCGGATGGAACCGCGGCGATTGTCAGGAGCCTCATGAAGGAATTCCCCGACCGGCTTTTCATGGAAGAGCGGAAGGGCAAACTCGGGCTCGGAACAGCGTACATCCATGGATTCAAATGGGGATTGAAACGCGGATATAATTTCCTTTTCGAGATGGATGCCGACTTTTCCCACAATCCCGACGATCTGTTGCGGCTGTACGACACGACCCGGAACCACGGAGGCGACCTGGTGATAGGATCCCGGTACATCACCGGGGTCAATGTGGTGAACTGGCCCATTGGCCGGGTGCTGATGTCCTACTACGCCTCCAGTTACGTACGCCTGGTCACCCGCATGAAGGTGCGCGATACCACAGCCGGTTTCAAATGTTACCGTAGCGAGGTACTCCGGGCGATCGACCTCGACAGGATCCGTTTCATGGGGTACGCGTTCCAGATCGAAATGAAATTCACCACCTGGAAACTGGGCTTCAACATCGTGGAGATCCCGATCATCTTTACCGACCGGACCCTGGGAACATCCAAGATGAGCAGAGGGATCTTCAAGGAGGCGATCATGGGAGTGATCAAACTGAAGTGGAACAGCCTTTTTCGAAACTATGAGCGATTGAATGCATGACATGAAGGGATTCCTGATTCAGAACGCTACCATTGTCAATGAAGGCAGGATCTTCAAAGGTAATGTGCTGGTTGAGGGCGATAAGATTGTAAAAATCACCTCACCCCCTTCTCCCCCTCTCCTGAAGGAGAGGGGGCCGGGGGGTGAGGTGCATTCTATCCAGGTCATCGACGCCACCGGCAAGTACCTTCTCCCGGGCGTGATCGACGACCAGGTACATTTCCGTGAACCGGGGCTGACGGCCAAGGGGGATCTGTACACCGAAAGCAGGGCGGCTGTGGCCGGTGGGGTAACCTCCTTCATGGATATGCCCAACACCAATCCTAAAACAACGACCCTGCAGCTGCTGGAAGAGAAAAATGAGCTGGCGGCCGGAAAGTCACTGGCCAACTATGCCTTTTTCCTGGGAGCTACCAACGACAACCTGGAGGAGATCCGGAAAGCAGATTCCAACCGGGTGTGCGGGGTAAAGGTCTTCATGGGAGCTTCTACGGGGAATATGCTGGTGGACCGGGAAGAGACCCTCCAAGGGATCTTCGCCGAGAGTCCTCTGCTGATCGCCGTGCATTCGGAGGATGAGCAGATCATTCAGGCCAACATCCGCTCTTACAGGGAGCGCTATGGAGAGGAGGTGCCCGTGGAGGCCCATCCCCTGATCCGGTCGGCCGAAGCCTGTTACCGCTCATCGGAACGGGCCGTCCGCCTGGCCGGGAAGTACGGTTCCCGGTTGCATATCCTCCACCTGTCGACGGCCCTGGAGGTCCCTTTGCTTGACAGGGGCATGCCGTTGTCGGAGAAGAAGGTGACCGGTGAAGTATGTGTCCACCACCTCTGGTTCAACGACCGGGATTATCCCCGGCTGGGAGCCAGGATCAAATGGAATCCGGCCATTAAATCGAAGGAGGATCAGGAAGCCTTGCTGGCAGGTTTACTCGACGGGTCGATCGACCTGGTAGCCACCGACCATGCTCCACATCTTCCGGAAGAAAAGGCACGGCCTTATTTCACCTGCCCTTCGGGCGGTCCGCTTATCCAGCACAGCCTGGTGGCTATGCTTGAGTTGCACCTGCAGGGGAAGATTCCCCTTGAGTCAGTTGTGCAAAAGATGTCTCACAACGTGGCCGATCTCTATCACATCGAAAAACGGGGCTACATCCGGGAAGGCTGTCAGGCCGACCTGGTGCTGGTGGATCTGCACATCCCCTGGGAGGTTACCAGGGAGAATATCCTGTACAAGTGCGGCTGGTCCCCCTTTGAAGGTACCACGTTCCAATCCTCCGTGCTATCGACCTGGGTGAACGGCCACCTGGCCTATCATCAGGGAATAATCGATGAATCACGTAAAGGTGAGCGACTGCTGTTTCACTATGACTGATCTGTATGAGTAATATCCTGTACCCTATGATCTCCCTGTTTCAGAAGCTGTTTCGTTCCGTTATGCCGGTCATCCTCTTCCTGTTGCTGACCTCCTGCTCGCCGAAACAGACCGTGGTGGAGGAGCAGTATCCCGACGGTTCCCCCAGACGGGTTTGCATCTATAGAGGGAAAGGAGACAAACGGATCTTGCTGAAAGAGACATTCCTGTACCAGAATGGCACGATAGAGATAACCGGAGGGTACAGGGATGGTGAACGCGATGGTTACTGGATCTCCTTTTACGAAAACGGCAACAAGTGGAGCGAGGGATTTTTCCGGAATGGGAAGAACGAAGGGGAACGGCTCACCTATTTTGAAAACGGCCGTCTCCGGTATGAGGCCTGGTACAAGAACGACGAGCGGACCGGTACCTGGAAGTTTTACGACCAGGCCGGAAACCTGATAAAAACGGTGGATTACTCAGAAAAACACCAATCCCCTTAGTAACTAAGTATGGTATACACCGGCAGGTGGTCGCTGAAGCCTCCCTGATAATCCCGTTTGTAGGTTCTGAGTGGGATCGCTTTCCCTTTTCCCGAACGCTCGAGCATCCACTCTTCCCGGAAGATGTATCCGTACGGATCAAGGATCACAGGCCTGTTTTTCCGTTTGCCGGCAAGCAGGTTCCCCGACACAATGATCTGGTCGAACAGGTCCCAGTTACGGTACCATAAGGTCCCCTGACCCTCTGCCCACGGAATATAGAAGAGATTATACAATTCCTCTTCAGCCGGTTTCTTTGCCACCGGGAGGGCTTCCAGTGCCAGTGCGATACTCTCGTCTCCCGGCTCGTCGTTCAGGTCGCCCATGATCAGGATCCGCGGATGATAAGGCGTGGCCAGCAGGGAGTCGACCACCTGGCGGAGCAGGGTGGCATTTTCGATCCGTTTCGGGCGGGTTTGCTGCTCCCCTCCGGCGCGGGATTTCCAGTGATTGACAAAGAGATGCAGGGTATCTCCGGCCGGTCCTAGCAATTTGACGTAGAGGATATCCCGGGTCCGGAATTCCCGGGATGCGGAAAAGACCTGGTGCGACAGGTACTCCAGTTGATCCGGGCGGAAGATCAGCGCCACATCGATCCCGCGGGGATCAGGACCCTCTTCCAGAATCACCTGATACGGAACCGTGGAGAGACAGCTCAACCGGACCAGATCCTCCAGCACCTGACGGTTCTCCACCTCGGCAAATCCGATAATCGCCGGCGGATCATCGGGTTCAATGGCGCAAAGGACCTTTCCCAGGTTTTGGAGTTTGTGCAGGTACTTTTCGGTATTCCACATTTTTTCCGATCCGGGGAGAAACTCATTGTCGTTCTTGTGCTTGTCGTCAAGGGTGTCGAAGAGGTTTTCCACGTTGTAAAACACTACCTTCAGCTGATGCGTTCCTTTCTGCCCATATGCTGACGAGACAACACTTATTAAAACGATAAGTAAAACAGCGTACTTAGCCATTTCGATCAGTCGTTCAAGACTCAAGACTCAAGACTCAAGGCTCAAGATCCGGCATCCGGCATCCGGCATCTGGTATCTGGCATCTGGCATCAAGGATCCAGGATCCAGCATCCAGTATCTAGTCTGTAACGATCACCAGGTATTTGGTGACACTCCAGAACGATTTCGGATCGGTGATCTGCAGCGCCTGGACCAGTTTCTTATCTCCCGTAAGCTTATAGGAGTTGGACGGATGTTGGGAGAGCACCTCCGCCTTTTTGCTCAGGATGGGGATTTCAGTGGTTTTCCGGATATCGGTACGGGTAAAGCCATCCTTGCTGAAGTCGTCCAGCAGGACCTTTCCTTTAAGCACACTGCCCTTGATCACACCCTTCTCTTTCAGATCCTTGGCTGTTCCGATGATGTAGTAGGCCGTGTTGAGCGCCGTGGTCTGCTGTTCGATGGTCTGGGTCTGATCGGTGATCTGTTCCGATTGTGTCTTCACCGTTTGCGACAGGTCATCGATCTTCAGGTTGGCTGCCTCTATGGTGATGTTCATCCGGGCCAGTTTCTCGCGGAGCTCTTCGATCTCGGCATTTTTCAGCGCAATCTCTTTGTTTACCCGGTCAACCAGTTTCTGGAGTTCCGCCACCTGCAAATTGGATTTCTTGATTTTCTTCTGCAGGGCATTCAGCGTCTCCCGGTTTTTCAGCATCAACGAATAGATCGTCTGGATGTCGCTCTTGATCTGTTCCCGGGCCGAGACCCGCAATTCACCGCCGCGATCGGTACTGAGGGAGATGATGTTCTCCTTCATCTTGATCGTGTCGAGGGTGCTCTGAATATCGTTGATGGAGGCAATGAAGTCGTTGATGGCTTCATCTTTCTGCAGGGCCTGGGTCATCAGGCTGTCGTTCCGGGATTGTAACTCTTCTGCCTGTTTTTTTGCCTGGCGTCCGCAGGCAAAGAAAACAGGGATGAGCAGGAGGAGGAAGTACTTTTTCATGGTGATTTTGTTTTGATGGATGGTGCAAAGGTAGAAAGAAAAAACGCTAAAAGTTATCTTTCAGTACCTTTACGCATGGATTTTTTATCATTGGATGAATGAGATCCTGATCACCAACCATATCTATCCTGCCTGCCGCAGGACCCTGGAGTACGTGTGTGAAAAGACCGGGGCGATTCTCCGCGAGGCATCGATACCATGGTGGACGGGGCTCACGCCCTGGGTACCATTCCGCTCAACCTGGATGAACTTGGGGCCGCCTATTACACAGGCAACTGCCACAAGTGGTTATGTGCCCCGAAGCCCGCGATATTCTCTGCAATGCCCTGCAAATTGAGAAACCTGTTCCCGATCCGATGATCGCCTCCCTGGCCACTCTTGTGTTGCCCACCCCCGAAAAGGTGCCCGTTATCAGCTACAAAGGAACCGATCCGTTGCAGGAGCGCCTTTTTCAGGAATACGGGATCGAGGTTCCGGTGTGGTACTGGGGAGATCCACCGCAGCGCTTGTTGCGCATCTCGGCGCAGTTGTATAATTCGGTTGAGCAGTACAGGTACCTGGCGGAGAAGCTGGCGGCGCTGTTATAGGACGAGGTTGCTTCAGCACGCCTATGGCGTGCTTCGCAATGACGCGGGTGGCATTTTACCAGGACGAGGTTGCTTCAGCACGCCTATGGCG
>QYQJ01000161.1 GCA_007280875.1 Bacteroidota bacterium | reverse complement strand
TCTAACATAAAATTGTATGGTATGTTAAGAAATTTACTATTCGCTATTGGAATCATACTGACATCAAGTGTGTTGGTATTCTCACAATCCGGATCAGGTACCCTGAAAGGGAAAATCGTTGATAGACAGACCAAGGAGCCAATCCCTTTTGCCAATATTGTGGTTGAAATAGGGGGTGTTCAGATTGGTGGTTCAACATCGGATTTCGATGGTAATTACCAGATCAAACCTGTACCTGCAGGAAAGGTGGACCTCAAGGCAACCTATGTCGGTTACCGTGATTTTATCATGAAGGGGATCATCATCTTTGTGGATAAGATCACCTTTCAGGATGTGGAACTGGAACAGGCCACCACAACCCTTTCCGAGGTGGAAGTAGTCGATTACAAAGTCCCGCTGATTTCCAAGGACCAAACGGTTTCCGGAGGAACTGTAACCCAGGACGAGATCGCCAAAATGGCAAACAAATCGGCTTCCGCTGTCGCCACTACGGTGGGGGGTGTGACTACCGACGCCAGTGGGAACATCTCCTCCATCCGTGGCGCCCGTTCAAATACGGAAGTCTATTACATCGACGGGATGCGCGTGGTGGGAAGCGCCTCCCTGCCACAGTCTGCCATCGAGCAGGTTGAGGTGATCCTGGGGGGTACGCCGGCCAGCTACGGGGATGCCGCAGGGGGTATCATCAGTGTGACGACCCGTGGCCCTTCGCGCGATTTTTCGGCCGGGATCGACCTGCAGACCTCCCAGTTCCTGGATCCCTTCGGATACAACCGGATCGGACTGAACCTCACTGGTCCGCTGGTTTCCAAAAAGGATACGGTCAACAAGACCAAAACCCCGATCATGGGCTTCTTCATCGCCGGTGACTTCACTTACCATAAAGATGGATACCCCAATGCTACCGGGATGTATAGAGGAAAAGACGAAGTGATCAGCTTCCTGGAGAGCAATCCTCTCCGGTTGAATGCTTCCGGAGACGGAGTGCTTCTGAATGGTGAATTTCTGACCAACAACGACCTGGAAAAGACCCGGTCTACAATGAATTCGGCCAGTTATGAGTTACTGATGTCGGGGAAACTGGATTTCCGTCTCTCCCCCACCATCAACCTCTCGTTTGGCGGAACCTTCCAGATGTACGACCGGAATTATCTCAGCTATGGCGGATCCCTGCTGAATTATGCCAACAACAGTCACGGGACCGGCTATACCTGGCGCGTAAACGGGCGGTTTACCCAGCGGTTCCGCAATCCGGAAAAAGATAAGGTATTTGTGGATAATATCTACTATACTATCGGAGCGGATTACACCCGGACCTATGATAAAACAGAGGATCCACGTCATAAGGAAGACATTTTCAGTTACGGATACATTGGGAAATTTGAAACACGTACCATACGGGCCTATACTCCCGGCATCGAGTATGACTCGATTGCCGGAAAATTTGCCCATCTGCAAAATGGTTTCCAGGACACCATTGTTTTATACACGCCTTTCGATATTAATCCTGAAATTTCAGCCTGGACTTCACAGTATTATAGGTTCTTTGAAGATGATCCCGATGGGCATTACCGGAATACGGATGAAATCATTGCCGGAAAGGGGTTGATAAACGGGATGTCGCCTACCGGGATTTATGGTATGTGGCAAAGCCCCGGAGCGCGCAGGGATGGCTTTACTGTGAGCACGTCCGATCAGCTCTCCATCAATGCCTCCTTTGCTGCCGACTTCGGCAACCATGAAGTCCAGCTCGGGCTGCAGTACCAACAGCGGAGTTCATCGTATTACCTATATCATGCACAGGATCTATGGACCCTGATGAACGGACTTACCAATGCCCAGCTGGCTGAACTGGATTTGACCCATCCCCAGCTGGTATACCGCGACGGGGTGTTTATGGATACCATCTACTATAACCGCCAATATGTTTCCCTGCTCCAAAAGAACTTTGATGTGAACCTCAGGAAAAAACTGGGATTGCCTGTTAACGGAGTGGATTTCATCGACATCAATTCATTCGATTTTAACTCCAACTCCATTAATTATTACGATGCCAATCAGCAGCTTCACACCATAACTACCGACGATCCCATCTTCTCTGTCGACATGTTTTCCGTGGATGAATTGCTTGACAACGGAGATCCGAAAGTTGCTTACCGGGGATATGATTACCTGGGCGTCAAGCTGAAATCCAAACCCGCCTGGGAGGATTTCTTCACGGCAAAGGATGAGGATGGAAACTATACCCGCCCGATCGGCGCCTACGAACCGATCTACATAGCAGGATATATCCAGGATAAATTTGCATTCAAGGATCTGATCTTCAACATTGGATTACGGGTCGACCGGTTCGACGCAAACCAACCGGTACTGAAAGACCCCTACCTCTTTTACGGTGCGAAAACAGCCGGAGAAGTCGGAGAGCTGAACGGGCAACCGGTTATCCATCCGGCCAATATCGGGAGCGACTATGTGGTTTATGTGGATAATTTCAACAATCCGACCCAGATCACCGGTTATCGTTTGGGAAGTGACTGGTATAATGCAGAAGGAACGGTGATCACCGACCCCCGGATTCTGGACCGTGGAAACGGGATCTCCCCTTTCCTTGTGGACCCTTCCATCACTACGATTCAACCGGATGTATTCAAGGATTATGAACCGCAGACCAATTTCATGCCACGTATCTCCTTCTCCTTCCCGATCTCCGACGACGCTCTCTTTTATGCCCACTACGATATTTTGACCCAGCGGCCGACCACCGGAAATGTAATTGATCCTGTTACCTATTACTTTATCCGGACAACTGCACCGGGGACCATAAATAACCCGGCATTACAACCATCAAAAACCATTGATTACGAACTGGGTTTCCAGCAGAAGATCAACAACGCATCCTCCCTGAAGCTGGCTGTGTTTTACCGCGAAATGCGGGATGAGATCCAGCAGTACCGCTACAGTGGGGCCTACCCTAGGACCTACTACTCCTATACCAACATCGACTTCGGGACGGTGAAAGGGCTTACGGTCACCTACGACCTGCGCCGGACCAACAACGCACGGGTGAGGTTTAACTATACCCTGCAGTTCGCCGAAGGAACCGGTTCCGACCCCAATGCAGCCGCGGCCATCGTACGGTCGGAGCAACCTAATCTCCGGACCCTGAATCCGCTGAGTTTTGACCGCCGCCACCAGTTCAATATCAGCATCGACTACCGCTGGGGGATCGGGAAAGACTACAACGGGCCGGTTATCCGCAGGAAGAAGAGCGGCAAAGCCCCGGTTCAGTTGCTCTCGAATTTCGGAGCTAACTTCACGGTTACCGGTGGATCCGGGACGCCCTACACCAAATCGAGCAAAATCGAGCCCTTTGGCCAAATGGGACCGATCAAGGGTTCCGTCAATGGCGCACGCCTCCCCTGGCAGTTTGTGATCAATATGCGCGTGGATAAAGATTTCCTCTTTGCCATGGGCAAGAACAAAAGGGGCGGTACCATCAATGTTTACCTGGATATACTCAACCTGTTGAACACCAAAAATGTAACCGGTGTCTATCCGGCTACCGGCAGTGCCACAGACGACGGATATCTCTCGGCTCCCGAATATCAGAACCAGATCAACCAGCAGGTTAGTTCTCAATCTTACCGGGACCTCTATTCGGTGTGGATCAACAATCCATATAACTTCAGTTCCCCCCGTCAGATCCGCTTAGGTTTAATGTTCAATTTCTAATCAAGGGAGGATGAGTCATATGGTGAACAAAAATCGTATCAGTATATTCAAAAATATCAACACTATGAAAAATATACTTCGTTACTTATTCGTCTCGCTCTTTTGCTTGTTGATGCTTCAGCCTGCAGCATTCTCCAGGGAAAAGGTCAAAGAAGGCACGAAGAGTACCACCGTGATCAAGGAAACCGCTGCCGGGTGTGAAGCCGGATCGGCTTACAAATACCTGGATCTGAACAACGTCAGGGCCATCGTTTACTCATTTGGTAACGGCTGGTTCCTGGAGAATGCAGAATATGAGATCCCGAAAGGATCCCGGAAGATGTCGATGTTTTCCTTCTCACTCTGGATCGGAGGAATCGATATCAATAATAACCTGAAGCTGGCAGCTTACCGGTACGGTCAGGGACCCACTGTAGCCTCATCGCATACCAAGAACGACTTCTGGCCGGGCCCGCTGACCATCGACGGAACCGCTGCCATCGAAGCGGATGTATGTGCCAAGTACGATGCGCTCTACCCGATGACCCGGGAAGCTGTGCAGGAATTCCTGGCCTGGTGGGATAACAAGGATGCCTATCCCGACTACCAGATCCCGCGCATTATCCTGGAGTGGCCGGCGCACGGTGACCGGGCGAGGGGACAGGCCTATTTCCTGGCGCCCTTCTTTGATTATGACGGAGACGGCACCTACGACCCGAACAACGGGGACTATCCTTACTACGACCTGGCGAATAAACTCTGTCCGCGCAACCTGAAACCGGGTGAGAAAATTGCCCGGGCGCATCTGCGCAACGGCGAACCCGGAGATACCCTTGGGATCCTGGTTGACCAGGTAATCAAAGGAGACAAGACCCTGTGGAGTGTGTACAACGACAAAGGGAACTACCACTCTGAATCGGAAGGAGAACCCATCGGGATGGAGATCCGTAGCCAGTATTTCTCGTTCGCTACCAACGACGAGATCAACGACATGACCTTTTACAGTTACGAGGTGATCAACCGGTCCACCTATACGCTGACAGGCACTTACTTCAGTCAGTGGGTTGACCCGGACCTGGGCTGGGCACAGGACGACTATGTAGGGTGCGATGTGAAACGGGGATTGGGATACTGTTACAACGGTCGGCCTATCGACGGATCAGGCCAGATCGAAGCCTACGGCGCCCACCCGCCTGCTGTGGGAGTCGACTTTTTCCAGGGACCTTATATGGACCCGGATCAACGGGATAATCCGAAATTTACGGGCGATTGCTCGATCATCACCAGTGAATATCCGCTGGACCAGATGGCGATCAACGGGGTGAACTTTGGCGACGGGATCGTCGATAATGAACGGTATGGGATGCGTCGTTTCGTGTACCATAATAACAACCTTTCCGGTGTGCCCTGGTACATGCAGGATCCCAACTATGCACCGGAATACTACCTCTTCCTGCGCGGGATCTGGAAAGATAACACAAAGATGCTTTATGGAGGGAATGCCCACGCCTCTGCCGGTGGTCTTGGACCTGAATGTGACTTTATGTTTCCCGGCGATTCTGATCCGTGCGACTGGGGAACAGCTGGTCAGCCACCTGTTGGAGATAAATATTGGACTGAAGAGACTGCCGGAAACAACCCGAGCGACCGCCGGTTCATGCAATCGGCCGGCCCCTTTACCCTGCAGCCCGGCGCCTGTAACTACATCACAGTGGGTATCCCATGGGCCCGGACCATTTCCGGAACTCCGTTTGATGCCGTGGAGAAGCTGAGAGTGGTAGACGACCTCTGCCAGAGCCTCTTCGATAACTGCTTTGCCGTGCTCAATGGCCCCAATGCACCGGATCTTACGATCCAGGAAGTGGATAAAGAGTTAATTATCTATATCACCAACCGGAATATCAACGATGCCGGAAATAACTATCAGGAACGATACAAGGAATACGATCCGAAAATCATCCAGTACGATTCTGTTCCTGCCCCCCTTCGTAACGACTCCATTTACCGGTTTGAAGGCTATCAGATATACCAGCTGAAAGATGCTACGGTGAGCGCAGCTAACCTTCGTGACCCGAATAAAGCTCGTCTGGTTTTCCAGTGCGACATCAAGAACGGGGTGTCGAAGCTGATCAACTGGACCTTTAGTCCTGATCTGAATGGTGAAGTGGGAGAGGTGATGGTAGACGGTGCGAATCTGGGGATCACACACTCATTTATTGTCACGGAAGACAAATTTGCTACCGGAGACCTCCGGCTGATCAACCACAAGCAGTACTATTACATGGCCACTGCCTATGCCTACAATAACTATAAAACCTATGTTCAAAACGACCCCGCCGCACTGAACGGGCAGAAAGAGCCCTACCTTTCCGGCCGGAGCAACCTGAAATCCTATACAGCTATTCCGCATATCCCGCTGGAGGATGTAATTCAGTCTCAGTACGGCCAGGGACCCACTATCACACGGATCCAGGGCCAGGGGAACGGAGGGAAGATCTTATTCCTGGATCCGGCAACAACCGAGGAAATCCTCGGCAAACCACCGGCCAGTGCAACGAACAAGTACGGTAATCCCGACTACCCGATCGCCTACCAGGCCAAATATCAAACCGGTTATGGTCCGCTGAATGTCAAAGTGGTTGACCCGTTGAATGTGGTTGCAGGAGATTACATTGTGACCTTTGATTCCATGATTCCCGGTCCGACCAACCCTACCTTTACCAATCCGGATATCCGGTTCGGTCACTGGAAGATGGTAGATACCAAGACCGGGATCACCTATAGATCGGATACGACCACCATCTACCCGTATGAGCAGCTTTTCCTCAACCTGGGAATTGCCCTGGAGATCGCACAGATACCCAATCCGGGGGACACCCTTCCGGGATCGATCCATACAGATGATAACGGCCTCTTATCCGCGCCTCCTGCCATCTATACCGATCCGGCCAAACGCTGGTTGGGTGGTGTACCCGACTGGGATAATCCGCCAAATATTGACGTAAACTGGATCCGGGCGGGTACGTACAAAGCCGGTACAACTTCGACGTTTTACGACTGGGATATGAGTGCTGATGATCCCTGGGATCCTAACAAGAATTACCAGCAGATCCAGGTGATGTCGGCAATCCATCCATTCGTTGGTGCAATCCAGGGAGGCACCTGGGCGCCCTATGCACTCTGTGCTTATACGCAGCAGTTATTCGCTGCACCAGCTTATAACCTGAATTCCAAGAGATATGACAAACTGGAGAACCTGGCCAGTGTCGATATCGTGATCACACCCGAAAAACGGCTCTGGACAAGGGCTCCGGTTATTGAACTCTGTCCCGATTCCCTGATTTCCGAAGGCCGTGCACGGTTGTTCGACCTGCGGAAAGGCAAATCGGTAAATGTCGATGGCGATACCGGTGTGGTAAGCACCGATCCCATGTACAATTCAAACTACATCTCTGCCTATGGGATGGGTTGGTTCCCCGGCTATGCCATTAACCTGGAGACCGGTGAACGGCTGAATATCATGTTTGGAGAGAACTCATGGCTGGTTGGCGATAACGGCAGGGATATGATCTGGAATCCGTCATCCAGGATGCACGATCAATCCTATAATCCGGTATTCGGCGGACAACATTATATCTACATCATGGAGCACAGGGATCTGTCGCTGGATACGATTAACCTGAACTTTCCCGCGTATGATGCCGGTCAGAAACTGTTCAGTATGCTGAACCGGAAGAAGCTGGATAATATTTACAAGACCCGGGCCTATGCTTCTGCCATGTGGGTGAATATACCGCTTGCTGTGGAAGGGAAAGAGTGGCTCAGCAACGCAGTTACCATCCAGATACGGGTGGCCAAGCCGTACCAGCGGTACTATTCTGAAACCATTCCCGATAGTGTTGTAGACACCGCTCAAAACAGGGCATGGCCATTGTACGCCTTCAATACCAATGCCATTGCTACTGCCAAGAATAATACGGCCAAGCTGGAAAACGACCTGAATCTGATCAATGTGGTTCCCAACCCGTACTATGCCTATGACGATTATGAAAGGAACCAGCTGGATAACCGGATCAAGATCGTGAACCTGCCTCCACGGTGTACGGTTACCATCTTCGACCTGAGTGGCACCATGATTCGTCAGTTTAATGTTGATAAATCAGGTATCGAACTCCCAAGAGCATCCACCAACGGAATCAACACCGATACCAGGACTTCAATCGACTGGGATCTGAAGAACTTTGCCGGAATTCCGATCGCCGGGGGTGTGTACCTGATCCATGTGAAAGCTGAAGGGCTGGGAGAACGAACGCTTAAATGGTTCGGCATTCTGCGCCCGGTTGACCTGAACTCACTGTAATGATATATGATCATAATATGTTTCAACAAAAAAAATACAACATCATGAAGAACATATATAGCATTTTACTGGTTTTTTTCCTGATTGTTCTGATTGCATACCCTGTTGACCAGGTTACAGCCGGGAACAAAGACCGTTCAGGCCAGGCAGGAGCATCCGAATTGCTTATAAACCCCTGGGCCAGAAGTTCCGGCTGGGGAGGTGTTGGAACCTCCTGTACCCAGGGACTGGAAGCCCTGTTCACCAATATTGCCGGAACGGCTTTTACTACAGGGACAGAGATTGTATTCTCCTATACCAACTGGCTGCAGGGCTCCGGGATTAATATTTACTCATTCGGCTTAAGCCAGAAACTGGGGCAGAATAAAGGAGTGCTGACAGCTGCCGTGATGTCCATGAACTTCGGAGAGATCGAAATCACCACAACCAACTTTCCCGAAGGAGGACTGGGAACCTTTAAACCAGCCTATCTGAACATCAACCTGGGCTATGCGAAAGCCTTCTCAAACAGCATCTATGGAGGTCTGAATATCAAGATCATCTCTGAGTCGATCTCCGATGCCAGTGCACTGGGGATTGCCCTCGACGCCGGGGTCCAGTACGTTACGGGAGAACGGGACCAGATCAAGTTCGGTGTAGCTTTGAAAAACGTAGGGACTCCTATGCGATTCACCGGCGACGGCCTCTCGTTCAGGGGGATCATTCCGGGCCATGGCAACGATAACGACCTTTTTACCGTATCGCAACGTTCGGAAAAATATGAACTCCCTGCGACACTGCGAATCGGAGCGTCGTACGATTTCCTGATCGGTGAGATGAACCGCATCACCATTGCCGGAAACTTCAACTCGAACTCATTTACCAGAGATCAGTTCATCCTGGGTCTCGAGTACGCATTGAAGTACTATCTATCCATCAGGGCTGCCTATACATATCAGCAGGGGATCTTCGAAACCAACGTTGCAGACAGAGGTTCCGTATTTACCGGCCTTTCCGCGGGATTTTCGGTGTCGGTTCCCTTCAACAAAGAAAAGGAAACGGGCATCGGAATCGATTACTCATACCGATCGACCAACCCGTTCGGAGGTGTACATAGCGTAGGTTTAACACTAAATTTTTAAGACACGACCGTAATTTAGGTTTTCTTTACCTATCTTTACAACATGCATAAGGACCCTTATATAAGGGTCTTTTGCCTTATTATCATGCAAGAGAAACTGGGAACCATGTCGGAAATCAATTATTTTACACCGGAGGGATTAGAGAAACTGAAAGATGAACTTGCCCATCTGACCACAGTCGAGCGCCCGGCAATCTCGAAACAGATTGCTGAAGCCCGGGATAAAGGGGATCTGTCAGAAAATGCCGAATATGCTGCTGCAAAAGAGGCCCAGTCAATGCTGGAATTACGGATCTCAAAACTGCAGGATACCATCAGCAGCGCCCGGTTGATCGATGAAACCAAACTGGATAATTCCAAAGCGCTCATCTTCTCAATGGTGAAGCTGAAAAATCTGAAAAACGGCTCTACGGTCTGTTATAAACTGGTTCCCGAAAATGAAGCCAACGTCAGGGAGTGCAAGATCTCAGTCAATTCACCCATAGCCAAAGGAATTCTGGGAAAATCAGCCGGCGAAAAAGTCGATATCCAGGTCCCGGCAGGGATGATCTCTTTTGAAATTGTGGAAGTCTCACGTGAAAACGGATAATCATGGCAAGTATTTTTACCAGGATCGTCAACAGGGAGATCCCTTGCTATAAGGTAGCAGAAGATGACCGGTTCCTGGCATTTCTGGATATCAATCCCCTGGCCCAAGGCCATACCCTGGTGATCCCGAAAGAGGAGATCGATTATATATTTGAAATTCCGGACAACCTCCTGGGAGACTATTTCAGATTTTCCAAATCGGTAGCCCTGGCTATTGAGCAGGTAATCCCCTGCCAGCGTATCGGGATTGCCGTAATTGGGCTGGAGGTACCCCATGCCCATATTCACCTGGTGCCGTTACAAACGATTTACGACATCGATTTTAAAAAGCCAAAGCTTAACCTGACCACTGACGAGTTCCAGTCAATCGCCGGACAAATCGCGGAAGCTTACGAAAGGATCTGTTCAAAGGAATAACCTTTCCGAGGATTCTCTAATAAGCCCTGATGTTCTTTCCCTCAATGTAGTTGATAAAGGATTTGTTGACTACCTTATTCCCCCCGGGGGTGGGATAATTGCCTGTGAAATACCAATCACCGGTATGGCCGGGGCAGGCTTCATGGAGGTCTTCGATGGTTTGAAAAATGATCTCAACCCGTGATTTGCAATCGCCGGGGATCAGCAATTCGGAAATCTTTCCTGAGATCCGGGAAGCAGGAAAAGGCTTATAGATCTCCTTTACGTGGTTGATGATCTCCTCCTTGGGTTTCATTTCCTGCTTCTTGCACAGGTTGTATACGTCGTTGATAATGTGCTCCTGGCGGGTCTCCTTTAACAGTTCGATGGCTGCCCTGAAGGCGATGAAGTCGGTTAGCTTGGCCATGTCGATCCCATAACAATCGGGATAACGGATCTGTGGCGCGGAGGAGGCGATGATGATCTTTTTAGGCCCGAGCCGACCCAGGATCCGAAGGATGCTCTGTTTCAGTGTGGTTCCCCGTACGATCGAATCGTCCAGCACTACCAGGTTATCATGTCCGGAAACGATGCTTCCGTAAGTGATGTCATAGACATGAGCAGCCAGGTCGTCGCGCTGGCTATCCTGCGTGATGAAAGTCCGCAGTTTCATGTCCTTCACCGCCACCTTTTCCACCCTGGGTTTAAGTTTCAGGATCTCCTCGACCTGCTCCGGAGTGACGTTATCTTTCAGGTCCAGCAACCGGTCACGCTTGATGGCATCACAAAAGCTGATAACCTCCTCTATCAATCCGTAATAGGCATCAATAGCGGTATTGGGAATATATGCAAAGACGGTATTCTCGATGTCGTAATCGATGGCTTTCAGGATAGCCGGGGTGAGGAACTTCCCCAGTTTCTTCCGTTCCCTGTAAATATCCTGATCGGTACCCCGGGAAAAATAGATCCGTTCGAACGAACAGGAACGTTTCTCACCCGGTTTCAATACCTGTTGTTCCTGCACCGGCTCATCCCGTTTGATGACCAGGGCATGACCTGGTTTCAGCTCCCGGACCTGCTCCGTCTTGAGGTGGAAGGCGGTTTGAATGGCAGGACGTTCCGATGTCACTACCACTACCTCATCATCCACATAGTAAAATGCCGGTCTGATCCCGTTCGGATCACGAAATACAAAGGCATCACCATGGCCAAAAAGTCCGGCAATCACATACCCGCCGTCCCAGCTGGCCGAGGCCTTTTTCAGAATACGCTGAATGTTCAGTTCCCGGGCAATCAGTCCGGAGATCGTCCGTTTGGTGAAACCCTGCTTTTTGAATTTCCGGTAGAGTGATTCATTCTCTTCATCCAGGAAGTGTCCGATCTTTTCCAGGATCGTTATCGTATCAGAGGTCTCAACCGGACATTGTCCGAGGTCAATCAGCCGCTGAAAAAGCTCATCCACATTGGTGAGGTTGAAATTACCTGCCAGCACCAGGTTCTTTGTTTTCCAGTTGTTTTCCCGGATAAAGGGGTGGAGACTGTCGGTATTATTGGCCCCGAAGGTGCCGTACCTGAGATGTCCGAGGTAGAGCTCGCCATACATCTCCAGGTGCTGTTTAAGCCATCCCGTATCCCGGAGCCTGGCAGGCGACCGCTCTTCGATATCCTTGATGGTTTTCCCGATCCGGGAAAAGATATCCTTGATCGGTGTGTCGGTGTCGGAACGGAGCCGGGAGATGAACCGGTGCCCCGGATCCATGTCAAATTTGACAGCCGCCACACCGGCGCCATCCTGTCCCCTGTTGTGCTGTTTCTGCATCAACAAATGCAGTTTGTTGAGACCGTAAAACGAGGTACCGTACCGGGCGAGGTAATATTCCGGCGGTTTCAGCAACCTGACCAGGGCAATGCCACACTCATGATGGATGAAGTCACTCATCAGGAACAATTCTCTGAACTGCAAAGATATAAAATAATAGGGTAGCGGGATCGAGAAGTAGCGAGGTAGCGAAATAGCGAGGTAGCGAAATAACTGCTAACGGTGGACTTTCTATTGTGATAACTTTTCGGTATTTTTGTGCGCACCTATCGCAACTCTCTCATGCCCGTAACGCTGGACCCATCGGATTTTCTGGCCGCATCTGATTCCCTGCCCGTTGTGGATGTCAGATCGCCGGCCGAATACCAGCAGGGCCATATCCCGGGAGCAATAAATATCCCTCTGTTCAATGATCAGGAACGTGCAGAGGTAGGCACACACTTTGTTCAGTCCGGCCGGGCCGAAGCCATCCTTCGGGGACTGGATATCACACTGCCCAAAACAGGGAAGCTCCTGAAATCAATCCGGGAACAGGCATCCGGAAACAACCTGCTGGTATATTGCTGGCGGGGAGGGCTGCGCAGCCTCACTATGGCCTGGTTGTTTGAGACAAACGGGTATCAGGTATCCCTCCTGGAAGGGGGATATAAGGCCTACCGGAGGTACATACGCAACCGGTTGGCCCTGCCGGCGCGGGTGGTGGTGTTAGGAGGCTATACGGGCAGCGGGAAAACGGAGGTATTGAACCAGCTGGCAGTGAAAGGAGAACAGGTGATAGATCTGGAACAACTGGCCTCACACAGGGGATCGGCGTTTGGGGGGATCGGGATGCCCGTCCAGCCTACTAGCGAACAGTTTGAGAATACTCTTTACGACCGGTGGAGAACACTTGATCCGGAGAAGTTTATCTGGCTGGAAGATGAGAGCCGGATGATTGGACAGGTTACGTTACCCGATCCCATTATCCGGAAGATCCAGGAATACCCGTTGATCATTCTTGAAGTGCCGAAAGCACTCCGTGTGGAGCGGCTGGTAAAGGAATACTCCTGTACCGATGACCGGTATCTGCAGGAAGCCGTGATGAAGATCGAAGCAAGACTTGGTAAACCCCGTGTTAAGGGAGCACTGATCTGCATCAGCCGGCAAGAGTATGCCCACGTGGCCGATGAGATGCTGACCTATTACGACAAAGCCTATTTATTTTCTGTCAACAGGCGTAAGGATCAACCGAGGTATTTCATCCGGATTGAGCGGTTTGATGCCGGAGAGATAGCCACCCGGTTGATTGATTTCGCTTACACACAGTTGAAAAATGGACCCGATCTACCTGGATTATAACGCAACTACCCCCCTGGATCCATCGGTTTCAGAAGTCATCAGGCCTTTCCTGGAAGGGATGTTCGGAAACCCTTCCAGCATGCATGCCTATGGCAGTTTAGCCGCCCGGGCAGTAATAACCGCCCGGAATCAGGTTGCCTCCCTCCTGAATGGTCATCCTGATGAAGTCGTATTTACCGCAGGTGGAACTGAATCCAACAATTATGCGATCAAGGGAGTGGCGTATGCATGCAGAGACCGGGGAAATCACATCATCACCACCGCCATCGAGCATCCGGCCGTCATCGAAGTGTGTCGTTTTCTGGAGACGACAGGTTTCGAGGTTACCTGTGTCGGGGTGGATTCCTGTGGAATAGTTGATCCTGATGAGATCCGCCGGGCTATCCGTCCCCAAACCATCCTGGTATCCGTGATGCATGCAAACAACGAAACCGGCTCGATACAGCCCATCACAGAAATCAGCCGGATAACAAGGGATTCCGGAATCCTGCTCCATACGGATGCCGCCCAGAGCGTAGGGAAAATACCGGTTGATGTCGGAGAACTCGGAGTGGATCTGTTGTCGGTGGCCGGACATAAACTCTATGCGCCCAAGGGAGTAGGAGCATTGTACATTCGCCGGGGGGTGAAGCTGACCAAATTACTGCATGGCGCCAACCATGAAGCCGGCCGCCGGGCCGGAACCGAAAATGTGATTGGAATCGTAGGACTGGGAAAGGCCGCGGAACTAGTTGGCAGTTGGCAGTTGGCAGTTCTTCGTGATAGGCTATTTGACGGCATCAGAGAAGCCATCCCGGAGGTTCGGCTGAACGGTCACCCGGAACTTCGTTTGCCCAATACCCTGAGCCTTGGCTTTCCGGGAGTGGAGGCCGCTATGCTCTTGCAGGCCATGTACGGCATTGCAGCTTCGGCGGGTGCTGCGTGCCATGCCGGAGAAGAGGGCGTTTCGGGCGTGCTTTCGGCTATGCACGTTCCAACGGAATATGCCATGGGGACCATACGATTTTCGGTGGGGAGAATGACCACAGAGGAGGAGATCAGGAGAGCGATTCCGATTATTGTGAAAGCGTATAAAGAAATACGAAATACGAAATACGAAATTCAATTGTCCCTGGACCCCCAAGTACCCACAAACCCCCTGAAGGGGGCTTACTCCCTCCCCTTTAAGGGGAGGGGTGGGGAGGGGTCATCCCACGAAAGTGGGAGTAAGTCCCCTTCAGGGGATTTAGGGGTATCTTCTGGTATCCACCTCACCGAATATACCCATGCCTTGGGTTGTGCCTGTAAGATCGGGCCACAGGTGTTGGAGGAGATGCTCCGGAAGCTGCCTCCGGCAACTGATCCAAAGGTGCTGGTTGGACCCGGGAGCACCGATGATGCAGCAGTGTATCAACTGAGCGAAGAACAGGCGCTGGTGCAGACCGTGGATGTGATACCCCCGGTGGTGGATGATCCGTATCTGTATGGGATGATTGCTGCCGCTAATGCCCTCAGCGATGTATACGCCATGGGAGGCCAACCGTTGTTTGCTTTGAATATCGTGGGATTTCCGGAGACCCGTCTTCCCCTGGAGGTATTGTTTAGAATCCAGGAAGGAGCTTCGGCCAAAGCAGCGGAAGCAGGGATCCAGATTCTGGGAGGGCACAGCATCGGACTGGCCGAGCCCCTTTTCGGATTGACCGTAACCGGACTGATCGATCCCCGGAGGGTGATCCGCAATCATGGTCTGAAACCGGGTGATGCGCTCGTTCTTACAAAACCGATCGGGACAGGGATACTCACTACGGCCCTGAAACGGGGGCTCCTGGATCAGGGCCAGGCTCAGGTGCTGATGGATAGCATGGCATTCCTGAACAGGACCGCCGCTGAGAAGATGGCTACATTCAGGGTGCACGCCTGTACAGACATCACCGGCTTTGGCTTGCTGGGACATCTCAGGGAGATGATCGCCGGGGATACCATCGACATCGTGGTGAATGCTTCCAGCGTGCCGCTTCTGGATGGAGTGGTGGAAATGGCAGTTCAGGGAATCATCCCAGGAGGGACAATGACCAACCTGGATTATGTGAAGCGGTTTGTGACCTGGGGAGATCACCTGTCGGAGGTCATGCAGCTGATCCTCTGTGATGCCCAGACATCAGGGGGCCTCGTGATTGGTTTACCTGAAGAGGAGATGGGGGAGCTGGTAACCGATTTGCAGGCAATCGGGATCCGGAGTGCATCCAAGATCGGTAAAGTAATTCCGGGAGAGGGCAAGTTGATCATCCAAACAGAGGCGTTGTGACAGGGACTAAAAGATTACGCTATACGACCTTCTCCCTTCTCTATTTTGCACAGGGATCCATCCTGGGGTATTTCACAGCGCTCAATGCCATCTACCTCCGTTCCTTCGGGATCTCCATGAGCCAGATCGGGCTCTTCTCAGCGATAGCCCTGATGCCGTTGATCCTGAAAATTTTCCTCGGGATGCTGAGCGACCGGGTAAACCTCTTTGGGTTGGGATACCGAAAGCCTTATATCATCTTCGGTTTGCTGATCCAGGCGGCAGGTCAGCTGGTATTTCCCCTGATCAATCCGGCCAACTCCTTTGTGTTACTCACCGCTGTGGCCTTTTTATCCCTCACCGGTATGGCCATATATGATACCTGTACCGATGGGTTTGCCCTGGATACCACCCCTCCGGAGGATGAGGGAACGGTGCAGGGGATCATGGTGGCCGGGCGGGCGCTCGGGATCGTCCTCATTTCGGCCACGGTTGGTATCCTTTCGGAACTGGCCAACTGGAATGCAGTTTTCCTCTCCCTGGCGATCATGACCGTTATTCCTATTCCGCTGGTCCTGATCCTGAAAGAGCCCTCGCGCCCGCCCGGCCGGACCTTTGAATGGAGCGCCTTCCGGGCGTTTGGCAAGAAACCGGTCATTGCCCTTGGCTTGCTTGGAATCGTGGGTTTTATCATCACCAGTGGCGCCAACCAGCTGGTCAATCCCTTCCTGCGGGAGAGCTTCGGGATCTCTTATATGCAGGCCGGCTTTTATGCAGCCATATGGGGAGTGGGCGTAATCCTGGGAGGGATTACAGGCGGACGGCTGACGGACAGGATCGGCCATAAACGATCGATGAAGAGTGCGTTGATTACCTCCCTGGTGACTGTATTTTTCATTGCTTTCATTCTGGATCCCATCCTGGCCTGGCCACTGGTATTCCTCTTCGGGTTGGCCTATGGCTACTTTGAGACCGTCTATTTTGCCACCTCCATGGGTAAGACCGACATGCGGATCGCCGCCTCCATGTTTGCGATCCTGATGGCTGTAGCCAATATCGGTTCAGGCATCGGCCTGGCAGCCGGTGGATTTCTCAGTGATGTGATTGGTTACCGGTATACGTTCATCCTGTTTGCCTGCCTGAACTTCCTTGCTTTTCCGTTACTGCGCGTCATATTCAACGGATCACGGAACCGGTGAGACGGAATCGATCAATAGAAATATTATATAGACGAACTCGATGTTACCTGATAAAGAGGTTCCTGGATGAAAACTCAGGATCGGAGGTTAGATTTACCCCCAGTTTCCGGAGCCCTGCTTCATCTCCCGGGGTAGGAATATGAGTGAGATGCACTTCACAGTTACGGAGTTCCTTCAGATACGTTAGAGCCATTTGAGCGGCAGGATTCGATATCGCGCTGATGGTCAGGGCAATCAGTGTCTCCTCCACATCCAGGCTGATCCCTTTTCCGTGAAGGATAGTTGTTTTCAGGACAGCCAGGGAAGAGATCACATTTTCGGGGATAAGGTGCAGGTTATCGGGCAGCCCGGCCAGGTATTTGGCGGCATTCAATACCAGGCTGGAGGCAGCATGCATCAACGGGGAATTCTTCCCGGTGATCAGAGTCCCATCTTTCAATTCGATGGAGGCGCCACAGTATATGCCTTCATTTCCCTCTTCCTTCTCCATTGCTTCATCAGCTGCTTTTCGGGCCAGGAGGACAACCGTTCTATCCTCCTCGGATGCATCGATCCGTTTCATGATCAGTTCAGCCCGTTCCAGGATATCCTTCTCCACAAAGCCCATGGCATATTCGACCGCACACCGGAAATAACGACGGATGATTTCCTGGTGGGCGGCCCGTTGGACCACGGTATCGTCAATGATCCCAAAGCCTGCCCGGTTCACGCCCATGTCGGTAGGGGATTTGTAAAAGGACTCGCTACCGGTAATCTTTTCAATGATCTTTCGAAGCAAGGGAAATGCTTCGATGTCACGGTTGTAATTCACCGCTGTCTTTCCGTACGCTTTCAGATGATGGGGGTCGATCAGGTTGAAGTCTTTCAGGTCGACGGTAGCGGCCTCATAGGCGACGTTCACTTTATGGTTCAGAGGAAGGTTCCAGATGGGAAAAGTTTCAAATTTAGCGTACCCGGCTTTTACACCCCGTTTGTATTCATGATAAAGCTGGCTCAGGCAGGTGGCCAGTTTCCCGCTGCCGGGCCCCGGCCCCGTCACGATGACAATTGGTTTTGTGGTGTGGATATACTCGTTGGATCCATATCCTTCATCGCTCACGATCAAGTCGACATCGGTTGGATATCCCTTGGTAAAACTATGGGTATACACCTTTACCCCGCGGCGTTCGAGTTTGTTTTTGAATGCTTTCGCTGAAGGTTGATTCGCATACCGGGTGATGACCACCGCGGTCACCTCGATGCCCCATTCCTTAAAGTCATCGATGGTTTTCAAGGAGTCGGCATCATAGGTAATCCCAAAATCGGCCCGCATCTTTTTACGTTCAATATCGCCGGCATAGATGCAAAGGATCACATTGATATTCTCTTTCAGCTTCTGCAGGAGCCGCATTTTAACGTTCGGATCGAACCCGGGAAGCACCCGGGCTGCATGGTAATCAAAGAGGATCTTTCCGCCGAACTCCAGGTACAGTTTGTGGTTGAAGCGCTCTACGCGATCCAGGATCTCCCCGGACTGCTGCTCCAGGTACGTTACATTGTCAAAACCGATCTGTTCACCCATGTTTTAGCAAATAAAAACCCAAAAATAATCTATTCCGGGAAATAGAAAGTCCGCTTGTTCCGCGTAAATTTGCAGGAACGGGGTATTAGCTCAGATGGCCAGAGCGCTACATTCGCATTGTAGAGGTCACCGGTTCGATTCCGGTATGCTCCACTGGATTCAGTTGGCAGTCAGCAGTTGGCAGTTCCCAATCACCACGGCACCACGGCACCATGGCTCCATCGCACCACCACACCGCCGCACCACTTCCACCACCCTCACCACATTACTTCAACAGCAGGGTAAACACGGCTCCTCCTTCCCTCCGGTTTGTCAACGAGATCCCGAACCCATGCTTGTGAGCGATCTCCCGTGCGACGGTCAATCCAATGCCCTGCCCGTTCTTTTTCGAACTGTAAAAGGGAGTAAATAACTTTTTTTCAACTTCCGGAAGAATGCCTTTGCCCGAATCTTCAATTCTCAGCTGGTGGTTGACAGAATCGAGGGCAATTGTGATCTCCCCGCCGCCAGTGATGGCTTCCACTGCATTTTTAATCACATTGACCAGGATTTGCTCCATCTAACCTTCATCGATGGCCAGCTGATAGGGATGATCAGGGATCGATAGGGAAAGGCTGACCTGATGTTTCTGACAAAATGGTTCCATAGGGGAGTGGACCTCTTCAGGTTTTTTGCCGGTCAGGATTTCCGGGAGGATTTTCAGTATCCGGGAGGCGATCCGGTTTACCTGCCTGATCCGGTCATTCCCATCCAGGATGATGATCCCCACCGGAGCCGCCTCCATGAGTTTCTGCAGGAAATAATGCTGTTCCTGCTGGATTGTCCGTTCTTCCCGGAGCCGGTCTATCATGTGGTTGAATACATCGATCAGCTCATTGAGTTCCTTGTTTTGGACTTTCCGGTAGTTGATGGTAAAGTCGCGGTCTTTGATGGATTGAATCCCGGATGAGATCAGGTCAAGCGGCCGGACAAGGTGCCTGTAAATTCTGAATGCAATGAAGAACGATACGATAAGGCCTGCCTCCACGATCAGGAACCAGTATTTCTGTGACAGGATGGGTGTCATTTGAGCCATATTGGTCATGTATTTTAAGATCAGAGGGTTGAAAGATGCATAACCGGATCAGGGAATTTCGGGCTCGTCACAACCTCACCCAGGAGGAGTTGGCCAAACGGGTTTCCCGAAGTCCGTTTCAGGTCAACAGGCTGCAGGTTTCTGTCTGCTGTTGTCCGGTTCACCCGCCGGTATGTCCCACTCCAAACAGGATCCTCAGATAAGCTGCGAAAGAGGGTATGAAGCCGGGATATCCTTTGAGGTTGGTCGGATAGTATTGCATCGAAAAGCCCGGCTCCACCCCGAACCGATCCGTCAGTGGAAATCCGGCTCCTGCTCCGGCAAAAGCCCCGAAACCGAACGCATTCTGATTGATGTTAACGGTCTGGCTGTTTGTATTGGGAATATACCCCTGACCCGCGTACACATCAACCAGGTTGTACTCGCGTCCTTCCACCACCAGCACCGACTTTCGCACCTGGGTATAGCACATCATCCCTCCGGCCTGGAGGAAGAAATAAATTTTTGACTTCAGTGGGAAGGAGTGCTGGTAACCCAGATTGATCAGCACCCGGCCCTCTTTACCCAGCAGGGCCTCCGTGCGGATATCCTGAAAGGTCGGATAACTCTGGGGATCCACTTCAAAGGTGATCACATCGCTGGTTTTCAGCGCCGTATAGTCGGCCTCCAGGAATATCCCATTTTTCCGGTTGAAATTGAACCGGACAAACAGGCCTCCCGTAAAGGCCACCTGGTAGTGCATATCTTGTGGATACCCCGATACGAATACGGTATCAGTAGCCCCCAGCGCCTGCTTAATCTCCTGGTACCAGTACCGGTTTGACATTACGTAATTCACGTTATTCACATTATCGCGTGTCCCGTTGTAGAAATTAGCGGAGTATTTATTCGGGAAGTAGGCTCCCAGGTTGAGGCCAAAATCCCAGCGCGGGATTGAATCGACCTCCTCTTCAAACTCTGCCCACGGATCGGTTTTGGCCCGTTTTTCCTTATCCCGTTTGGTTTCGGCAGCGACTTTATTCTGACCCGAAACAGGGATGACCGGTAAAAGGGAGAGGAAGAGCATCAGCAAGGGGAAGAGACGCTTCATAACGCAAGGTTTTATCGGATGAATTTGATCATACGGATTTACTCAACAAGTTCTGTCACTTTTACGAGGACCACACCGTGTGATGGAACCCTGGTTACAAACCGGCCTGTAAAAGCACCCAGGTCATGTTGACGCCAGAGATCCCTGAGGGAGACAGTTTTTTCGTACCCCAACGTGACAAGGTTCAGCGTGTATGATGTGGTCTCTTCCCCCAGGTTAAAGATCCCGATTGCTTTGTTCCCGTCGGCCAGCTCCTTCACCCACACCTGGATGTTGCCTTCTTTAAGTACAGGAGATGCCTGTTTGCCCAGCGGATCCTGGTCGAGAGCCAGTACCTCGTTGTTGGTGAGCAGGTTGAGGGTAAATGGATCGAGTCGCTCCAGGTCACATCCGATCAGCAACGGAGCCGAGAGGAGACACCAGAGAGAGATGTGGGTATATTGCTCATCCGGGGTAAGTCGGGTGGGGTGGAGGTTTGGACCCCAGCCCACCCATCCGACGATCAGCATATCGGGATCGTTCCAATGACCGGGTCCGGCGTACCGTGCATTCTCCAGCTGGTTGAATCCGATCTCTTTCAGGCTTTCCCAGGTATCGGTGATGTCGCCGGTGGTTCGCCAGAGGTTCCCGCCAACCTCCTCGCCCCATTCCCACACCTTATTCATGCCATACTGGCAGAGGCTGTAAACGATGTCGCGATCCGTCTCCCGTAAGGCGTCCCGCATCACAAAGTAGGGTTTCTTCCGTTCCGCCCGGGTAGTATCTGTGGCAATGTTCCCGTACGAGCACCAGTCGTATTTCAGGTAATCCACTCCCCAGCCGGCGAAGGTCAGGGCATCCTGCAGTTCATGACCATAGCTTGCCGTATAGCCGCCGCACGTAAGTGGTCCGGGCGAGCTGTAAATGCCGAGCTTCAGCCCCATGGCATGAATGGAATCACCCAGTGCTTTCATGTCCGGAAACTTTTCGTTGGTCAGGATGGTTCCCTTCCGGTCCCGTTTAGGCTCCCGGTCTTTCGGGATCTCCCAGCTATCGTCGATATTGACAAAGGTCCACCCATGGTCGATCAATCCCTTGTTGCGGAATGTGTTGGCTGTGGCCAGCACCTTCTCCTGGTCCACCGCAAGCCCCCAGCAGTTCCAGCTGTTCCATCCCATGGGCGGGGTAAGCGAAATCTGATCCCCGATCACGATCCTCAACATCCCCGTATCAGATCCGTGTGCATTTGTCACTATTATCTGAACATCATATACGCCACCCCCACCACTATCACTTGTCCGCTTGTCCGCCTGTCCGCTTGTCCGCTCGTCCGCCTGTCCGCTGATAATCCCTGTATTCTCATCCACTGTCAATCCCTCCGGAAGTCCGGTCGCGGTAAACGTCAGAGGCCGTTCTCCGGTGGTAGCGACAGCAAACAGAAATGGTTTTCCGGGACGGCAGCCAAAGATGGAGGCTCCGTTGATGCGGGGTGAGGCAGGTGGGGCTGGAGTGCAGAGATAGGGGCTCTCTTCGGAAGCAATAAGGGGTTCCTC
>QYQJ01000028.1 GCA_007280875.1 Bacteroidota bacterium | reverse complement strand
GGGGTGGGGTTAGATGCCATCATCACGGGTACCGGTCTCGGATCGGTGGAAGATACCGAGAAGATCCTGGGCCGCATGACCGCCGGTGAGCAGCTTATGAATCCGACTCCGTTCATTCAGTCGACCTATAACACCATCAGTTCCCAGATCGCTATTATACTCCAGTGTCACAACTACAACTCCACCTATGTGCATCGCTCCTTCTCGTTTGAAAGTGCGCTGCAGGATGCCCTGCTGCAATTCGAAGAGGGGGCAGCAGCAACGGCGCTGATTGGCGGGATCGATGAAATGACCGAAAACCACCTGAAGATCACCCGACGGGCAGGACACTGGAAGATGGGACCGGTGAATAACCTCAACCTGCTCTCGTACCAGACACCCGGAGCCCTGGCTGGTGAAGGATCCGCCTATTTCCTGATGGCCAGCCAGATTACATCCACTACCTATGCCTCCCTGTTGGATGTGCAAACCATCTACAAACCAGAGGAATCGCTACCTATGGATGAGGTAATCACCCGGTTTCTTTCCGACAACGGTCTTTCACCGGACCAGGTAGATGCCGTGATTCTCGGGTACAACGGGGATATCCGGTACGATTTCCTGTACGACCGGCTGGGATCGGGGATTTTCAGGGAAGCACAACAGGTGTGGTACAAACACCTGTGCGGGGAATACTACACATCCACAGGATTCGCCCTCTGGCTCGGAGCCAACATCCTGAAGCATCAGGTTATTCCGGTAGCAGTACGCTTCAACAACCTGAACGCTGACCGGTTGCAGCATATCCTGGTTTACAACCAAGACAGGAACATCAACCATTCGCTGCTCCTTCTGAGCAGGAAATGAGGTTAAGATTTTTCTGTTAACTTTGCCCCCACTTTACCAGTCTTATCTACATGCCCAAACGCATTTACATCACCGGAATCGGGATCATCTCTGCTATCGGAGACAACGTCTCATCAGTATTCTCATCACTTGAAACCTGTAAGTCTGGTATTGGTGAGATCACTCTTTTCCCTACCCTCCATCAGGGGATTCTTCCCGTCGCAGAGGTTAAACTGACAAAGGACCAGCTACTGGCCATGACCGGGAATTCAGACAGCTGTGAGTTTACACGCACCACCTTGCTGGGAATGATCGCCGCCAGGGAGGCTGTGGAATCGGCCGGGATCGGGGATATGACTACCTGGCATTCCGGTCTCCTGTCTGCTACCACTGTCGGTGGCATGGACCGCAGCGAAGTCTTTTACGGGGAATTCCTGGAGAATCCATCCCATGGACGACTCCGGAATATTGTCAACCACGATTGCGGTGACAGCACAGAACGTATCGCCAGTTTCCTGGGAATCAATGGCCTGGTATCCACTCTCAGCACTGCCTGTTCCTCATCGGCCAACTCCATTATGTTTGGCGCCGATCTGATCCGCAGTGGAAAACTCGATCGGGTAGTTGCCGGAGGAACCGATTCGGTTACCCGGTTCACCCTTAACGGCTTCAATACGTTGATGATCCTGGATAAACGGGGGTGTCATCCGTTTGATGAGCACCGGGCCGGACTGACATTGGGTGAAGGAGCAGCCTTTTTAGTGCTCGAGTCGGAAAAGGTCGTCGAAAAAGAGGGGAAAAAACCACTGGCCGAATTGACCGGATACGGGAATGCCAATGACGCCTACCATCAGACAGCCAGCTCTCCAGAGGGAAAAGGCGCCTTCCTGGCCATGACCAAAGCGCTGGAGATGAGCGGACTATATCCAGGTGATATAGACTATATCAACGTCCACGGAACGGGAACGGAGAACAACGACCTGTCAGAAGGAATTGCCCTGGAACGGATTTTTAACCCGGTCCCTCCTTTCAGTTCCACAAAAACCTATACCGGCCATGCCTTGGGTGCCGCCGGAGCGGTGGAGGCTGTAATCTCCATTCTCTCCATTAAACACGGAATGATGTTTCCCGACCTCAACTGGTCAACCCCTATGAAAGAGCTGAAAATCAGACCTGTTACGAATATCGTAAGGGATCTATCGATCCGGCATGTCCTTTCCAACTCCTTTGGCTTCGGGGGCAATAACTCCACCCTTATCTTCTCCAAAATAAATTAATCTGCATAATCTGTGGAATCTGCGGTGAAAAATAGAGTATACATCAACGGGACAGGCTGCCTCTCTCCACAACCCACCCTCGGCAACCATTCATTCCTCGAGGAACTGGTATCGGAAGTGACCATCCGTCTGAAAGCGATCGATCCCAATTACAAGGAATTTGTTCCACCCGAGATGGTACGACGTATGGGGCGTATCATCAAGATGGGAGTAGCTGCGGCAAAGACATGCCTGAGTGACCCCTCCCCGGACTCCTCCCCTGTTGCTTCGCTCACGCTCGCAAGGGAGGGGAGTAAGCCCCCTTCAGGGGGTTGGGGGGTAGGAGTACCGGACGCAATTATTACCGGGACAGGTCTGGGTTGTATTGAAGATACGGAAAAGTTCCTCGGGAATATGATTAGGAACAACGAAGAGTTCCTCACTCCTACCTCCTTCATCCAGTCCACTCATAATACCGTAGGCGCGCAGATCGCCCTGCTGATGGGTTGTCACGGCTATAACTTCACCTATGTTCACCGGGGATTCTCGTTTGAGTCGGCCATCCTCGACAGCCTGATCCAGCTGGAATCTGGCCGTGCACAGAGCATTCTGCTTGGCGCCGCTGACGAGCTCACCAGCAACTCGTTCCGGATCCAGGAGCGGATGGGATTCTGGCGCAGGAAACCGGTAGATAATCTGACCCTTCTTGAGAATCCGGGAAGGGGAACCATCGCCGGTGAGGGAGCTGCCTTTTTCCTTCTGGAGAGAGCGGAACAGCCCACCACCTATGCAACGCTCGATGATGTAGAGATGCTCTTCCGGCCGAACTCCTCCCAAGAGATCTCCGGGCAGATTGTGCAGTTCCTGGAGCGAAACAAGCTGACAACGCACGACATTGATCTTCTGTTGCTCGGACGGAATGGTGACAGCCGGTTCGATTCGGTGTATGATGAAGTGACCCGTAATACCTTCGGGGAGGTAGCCTCCTGTGGCTTCAAACACCTTTGTGGGGAGTACATGACTGCTTCCTCTTTCGGACTCTGGCTTGCTACCCGTATTTTACGTGCACAAAGGATTCCTGACATAGTAAAGGTAGAAAGAAAACCATCCGGCCTACGACACATCCTCCTGTATAACCACTACCGCGGGATCAACCATTCCATGATCCTCCTGAGCAAAGCTTAAATGTTCACATTCCGGAGATTCACCATACTGTTTTTCATCCTGCTGATGGCATTGAACCTGATCCATTTTCTGGGATGCCGGTTCGACTGGATCAGCGGTCATCTCTGTTCCCATACATATGTATACATCCTTATCCTTTTCGGGCTGTACCTCGGTATCTCGGTCGCGATGGCTTTTGTGATCCGTTCAAACTTCCACCATCCGGCCATCAGTAAAGGGAAAACGACAGAAAAACTGTGTGCACTGACTTTTGACGATGGACCCGATCCTGAAAACACGCCTGCCATCCTGGAAACACTTGGACGCCAAAAGGTTCCGGCTACTTTTTTTGTGATAGGCAGAAACCTGGAGGGAAATGAATTGATCCTCCGGGATCTGGATGCCGGTGGTCACCTGATAGGCAACCACTCCTGGAGCCATGCCAACTGGTTTGATTTTTTTTCGCCCCACCGGATGCGCCGGGAGCTGATCCGAACAGCAGAGGCCATTGCCGGTACGATCGGAAAATCCCCTCTTTTATTCCGTCCCCCTTACGGTGTGATCAATCCCATGCTGAACAAGGCTTTGAAAGGATTGGGTTATCATGTAATTGGCTGGAATATCCGTACCTTTGACACCGTTAATCCGGAGCCGGAAAAAATTAGCCAGAACGTACTCCGGAAACTTTCTCCCGGCTCCATCATCCTGCTGCATGATCACGTGGCCGGTGCTCCGGGGTTGACCGACCATCTTATTCGACTGTTGAAGTCGAACGGATACCGGATCGTCCCACTGACTCAACTGACACAAACGGAATCCTATGCATAGACTAATTCTCCTGCTTGCCCTCTTTGGTTATCTCCCTGCGTTTACCCAGTACAAACCGCTGGATGCTTCTACTATAAACCGGATCAAAGAAGGCGTTGCGGAAGCTGCCAGGACTACCAACACCATTTCCAGCGACTTCACACAGGAGAAGGAGATGACCATCCTCAAGGACAGGATTCTCACCAGTGGAAAATTTTTTTTTAAAAAAGAGCAGCAGTTACGATGGGAATACACCCATCCCTTCAGCTATACGATTGTCATCCGGGATGACGAGATCACCATCCGGGACGAGGGAGAAGTAAGGTCATTTAATACCCAGGCCAACAGGGTATTTGCCGAAGTCAACCGGATCATTATAGGCAGCGTTCGGGGAACGCTACTGGATGACACAGGATTTAAAGCCAGTTATACTCAAAGCAACGGAAATTACATCGTCAGACTCACTCCGCTTTTGGTGACCCTGCAGGAGAGTCTGCAGGAGATCGTGATCTATTTCAGCAAAGCTGACTTTACTGTTGATAAACTGGAACTTTTTGAGCCGGCAGGAGACTTTACCCGGATCACGTTCTCAACTAAAAAGCTAAACCAGCCACTCTCCAATGAGATCTTTTCTCTTTACTAGCATCGGCCTGCTCCTCCTGCTTTCCGGCTGCCAGTCGATCCCCCCCCGGCATCTGACTCCGGTATCACACCACCTGCCCTCTGATACTTTTCTGCCCACTGCACACTGTACACTGCCAACTTTTTTCTCCCCCCCCACCTTTCAAAGAGCTCTCTTCAAAGCAAGCATGGATATCCGGGAGCACCACCTGACTGGGTTGTTGTTTATTAAGATGATACCACAGCTTCGCTCCTCTCGCTGTGACAATGACACCGTATCCCTTCCTGCTTACCGGATTGTATGTAGCAATGAGTTAGGGATGACTTACTTTGACCTGGAGGTCGCACCGGGAGTATTTCGGCTGAATTACTGCTTTGAACCGCTTAATAAGAACGCTTTATGGAGGATCCTCGAGACTGACTTTCGATTACTGCTCTCACCTGAAGCTGGCACTACCCCTATAAAAACCTTCGTACAGGAAGAGTCCAACTATCTGGTTTGCAAATCTAAACAGGGAGGGATCAGTCGCTGGGATCTCTATTCTCCGATGGGAGATACCTTGCTGGAGGTAAGAGGAAAATCAAGCCTGGCTGATCCTTCATGGATTTCATACGCAGAATATCACCGGGAATTCCCTTTCCGGATAAACATTTCCAATCCGCTGATCAAACTAAAACTTTCCTTATCTTTACTCTCTCTGAATTAACTATCCTTTTCGTTACCTTTGTCTCCTAACAAACTGGCTGATTGTTGTGCTGAAAGGCTCCTTCTTCGATATTGTAAATATTTTACGAACAGATTCCGGATCAGGCACTAATGAAGTGGAAAGCAGTTACCGGATCCGGGTCAGACTGAATCATACCCATCCTATATTTACCGGTCACTTTCCCGGTAACCCGGTGGTGCCCGGTGCATGTCAGATCAGGATGATCACCGAAATCATCTCGGAGATTACCGGAGAAGAGGTCAGGTTACTGGAGGCCGACAACATCAAGTTCCTTGCGATGATCAATCCGAATGAACATCCTGAATTAACGGTTAATTGCCAGATAAAAAGAGAGGATAAACACAGGATTCAAGTCTCTGCTACCGTAACAGGAGATGATAAAACCTTTTTTAAATACAAATCCATTTTCAAAGTCAACCACCATGAAAACGTTATTAAATAAAAAAAAATAAACGATCTTGCCCGGGAGGGATGGGAACTTAACCAGGTTATTCCAGGTGTCCAAAGTCCTTCGGAAAAGAGTTCTCAGGGGATCTTTATCACCAGGTATATCCTTAAAAAAGAACACTGAAGATCGTTGGAGAAGATACAGATACATAAGGTCAATAGTACGGTCAGAGGATATGAACTTGATTCATACGGTCATGTGAACAATTCAGTCTATCTGAACTACTTTGAACACGGGCGCTGGGAACTTTTCCGTGACCTGGATCTGACCCGGGTGATCAGTAAAAGTAATCTCTTGATTGTGGTCACTGAAGTGCATATCCGGTACATGAGGGAAGCAAAACTTTTCGACGAAATTGAGATCCAGACCCGTATAGTACTGAAAGAACCCTACCTTATTTTCAGGCAAAAGCTGGTTAACCGGAAAACCGGGATGGCCCTTGCCCGGGGTGAGACAAAAACCATTTTCATTGATGATCAACGGAAACCGGTGGATATCCCGCCTGAATTCCGGGCAATATTCTAGCAGCTCCTATCTATGAAAGGCAAACATCAGATCGAATGGGAAATCAGGGATGGGATCGGAATCATTACGATCAGCAGTCCACCTGAAAATTATCTGTACGAACCGGCGTTCGTCCCACTGGAATCCCTGAAAAAATGGACAGCAGATCCTTCTCTGAAGGGTATCTTAATTCATGGAAAGGGGAAACATTTTTCTGCGGGGGGAGATCTGGATCGTTTATTTTCTCTTATTACTGATAATCATGATCTTAAAGCTTACTTAGCTGCCGGAACCACACTCCTGGAATACCTGATCGGAACCGATCTTCCCCTGGTTGCAGCCATTCAGGGGGTATGTTTTGGAGGGGGCCTTGAACTGGCTCTGGCCTGTCACATAAGGATAGCCGCAGAGAATGCCCTCTTTGCCTCTCCTGAAACAGGTCACGGACTGATCCCCGGAATGGGCGGAACAGTCAGGTTACCTGAAACTGTCGGCCAAGCTCAAGCACTGCGTATGATTCTTACCGGAGATATGATCAATGCCGAAGAGGCCAGGATGATCGGGTTGATCGATATCATTGTCCCCCGCCATGAAGTATTCGATTACGCCTTTAACATGCTCAGGAAAATGACCGATGCTCTCCCGGTTAAAGTGATCCGATCGGTCCTTCGCACCCTTCGGAACGCGACAACCCTACCTGCGGAGCAGGCGATAACCGAGGAGAACAGAATCTTCTGTGAACTGGCGAAAGAAGAGGCCAAACGTCGATCTGCCGAATCAGAAAAAAACCGTGGTGACGCGTAAATTTGATACTATCGACTGGTGCGTGAATGACCAGATCGGTCATCTCGTCCTGAACCAGCCTCCGTCAAACAAGATGACGGTAGCGTTCTTCAGTGAAATGACAGACCTGAAGGGAGAGATCACTGGTTTAACCAGCCTGAAAGCACTGATCATTTCTGGGAAAGGACGACATTTCTCTTCCGGTGCCGATCTGGATGAACTGTTGCCGGAGATCGATCGGAATGCCGGAGCAGAATCCTTTCTGCAATCAAACTATACCGCTCTAAGTTACCTGGAAACTTTGCCGTTTCCGGTAATCAGTGTTATCCGCGGCGCATGCCTGGGGTCGGCCCTGGAACTGGCTCTTTTCAGCCACTTCCGGTTTTGCGGTGAAGAAGCTGTATTCGGACTTCCCGAAACCACTTTCAACCTGATTCCGGGAATTGGAGGTATCCAACGGTTCGCAGCCTTATCAAGGAAGGCCCGGGCGCTTGATTATATTCTCACCGGCCGGATGTTCGATGCGCAAAGAGCGCTCGAACTGGGAATTGTGGATGCCATCTGGCCTAAGATAAAACTGGTAGACGAGGCCATTGTTTTTGCGAAGCAGTTCCCGGGAAGGTACGAAAAGGGAATGCGGGAAGTGTATGTGAGCAGGTATGTAAGACGTAAGAGGTAAGAGGTAAAAGATAAGAGGTAAGAGGTGAATAAATTCGAAAATCGAAAATTGAAAATTGAAAATCCGGTATCTGTCAGGGTTCTTGGCAGCGGTTCATTTCTCCCTGGAGACGCCGTTTTACCTGACCAGGTCGATTATTTTCTAGGCGAATTGACAGACGCTCCGGAAAAGATCCGGAAGTGGCTGAAGCGAATTCATATTCTGATGCGAGAACTGCTGGAGGTGGAGTATTACCATTTCGCCCTGGATCCTGTTACGCGACAATTTACGGAGGATAACGTGACCATGTCGGTGAAGGCTGCCAGGGAAGCGATCCGGGATGCAGGTCTACAACCCGAGGAGATTGAACTCATCGTATACGGCAGCGCTCACCAGGATCAGATGCCTACGGCTTCGGTCAGGATCCAGGAGGCACTGGGTATAGAGAGATGCGGAGAGATTTCGGTCCACGCCAACTGCACCTCGGCTTACAAAGCGTTGCTGATCGCACATGAACTGCTGCAATCGGGACGCTATTGCAATGCCCTGGTGATCTCATCGAGCATGTCTTCATCGGAACTGGTCGCGGAATATTACAATCAGCCCCTGGTGAAAAAAGAGGAGCTGTTTTTACGGTATTTCCTGAGCGACGGGGCTTCGGCACTGGTGCTGAAAGCGGTGCCCGATCGAACCTGTAGCGGTTTATTCCTTGAACATACCTACATGGAATCGACCGGTGGGAACAAACGCTCGGTTATGGGAAACCGGCGACCGGCCTACTGGATGAACCCAAAGAAGGAGTATGAGCAAGGGTACCACCACCTTGCCCAGATGTTTCAGGAGGAACTGCGGGATAACTTTCACGAAGCCGACGGATCGGTTTTTCTGAATGGACTGAAACGGATGCTCACACAATACCCTGTTGACCTGTCCAAAATCCGGTTTTTCCAGGTAAACTTCCCCTCCAGGCACATTTCCGAACTGGTGATGGATGAATGTAGTACGCTGGGTATCAACAGGAATACCTTTTATTCGAAGATGTCCACAATGGGTTATATTGGCCCACCAATGGCCTTTTTATGCCTCGACCGGATCCGGAAAGAAGAAAAACTGAACCCCGGAGATATTATTCTGAGTTTTGTCACAGAAGTCAGTAAGTTTATGCAGGCAGGCTACATACTCAGTTACGAATGACGAATTAAGAATTACGAATTGATTAAATCCATGACTCCATGACTTCATGACTTCATGACCTGATATAAATGGCTCCTAAACGATATACGCTATTCCTGCTAAGTCCCCGCCAGCGCTTCATTAACTATCCGGCGCACTCAGAACTGGCAAAGATGTTCGGGAAACTTCGGTTTATGGTGCCCCTTGCTCTTCCAACTATAGCTGCGCTCACACCCGGTCATTACGATATCCATATCTACGACGAGGAGATAGAGGAAATCCAGACTCACATCAAGCCCGACATCGTGGGTATCACTACCCTGGCGGCTACAGCCAACAGAGCGTTCGAACTGGGCGACCGGTACAGGGAACTGGGAGTCAAAGTGATCTATGGCGGCCCTTATGCCTCTTTTCAAATTGAAAAAGCGCTGAAACATGGGGATGCAGTTGTAGTTGGCGAAGCGGAAGAAAAGTGGGAACAATTGCTTGAGGATTTTGAACAGGGAATGCTCCGACAGGTATATGAGACCACCACTTATATTGAGTATAAAACTCAGAAACCGCCTCGATGGGATCTGGTAAACATGAAACGGATCTTTCAGGTGGCCGTCCAGGTCTCACGGGGCTGTCCGTTTAATTGTGATTTTTGCCTGGTAACCAAGAACTTCGGACGAAGAATGCGATACCGGGAGGTGGATGACGTAGTGGCAGAGATCCAGGCAGCTCCTTCCAAGTATATTTTTTTTGTCGACGACAACCTTACCATCAACAAACGCTACGCAAAGGAGTTGATGGAGGCGATAAAACCACTTAAAATCTCCTGGGGTTGCATGTGCAGCATCGATGTGGCAAACGATGAAGAACTGCTGCAGGCGATGGCAGAAGCAGGTTGTTTCAACATCCTGATCGGGTTCGAATCGCTCAACCCTGACAGCCTGGATGCCTCCAATAAATACCATAACCGCCGGGGAACCATTTACGAAGAGGCCATTCGGAAGATACATGCCTATGGAATCCACATCAATGCCAGTTTTGTTGTGGGATTCGACAACGACAACCTGGATGAATTTGACAGGATCTTCGATTTCACCCTGAAGCATTCCCTGCCCAACGTGAACCTGCACTTGCTGAATGCACCTCCCGGGTCGGAACTTTACAAACGGTACCTGGATGAAGGGCGCCTGATGCATTGCGACCCTGAACTGGGCGTGGGGCATTTCCCGACACTTCACTACATGAATATGTCGCAGACCGAATTGTTCGACAAATACATGGCAACCATTGAACGGTTGTACTCCTGGGATACCATCGTGATGAAAGCGAAAAACCTGTTCGGCCACGGAAATTTCACACGGTCAGGAGGACAAATCTCCGCCTGGCTGAAAGTCCGGCTCACATGGATCACGGTCAAGGAGTTTTTGTTTACAGCCAATCCCCTTAAAAGGGAACTCTTCTTCTTCATTATCGGACTGATCCGGTCCAACAAACTGGCAATCGATAAAGGGATGAGCTTTTTACTGACGATGCTGGGTTATCATCGCCATATTCAGGATCATATGCGAAACATGGAAAACTACAGAAAGATGGTGATGGAGCAGGATAAGGGACCCTTTAAGGAATTACGAATTACGAATTACGAATGACGAGTGACGAATGACGAATGATGAAAATATTCATCCGGTATCATCAGGAATCCGGAATCCGGAATCCGGGATCCGGATCGTCGGTATTATCGGTGAAGGGAAAATGGGTACGAGCATCTTCTACCATCTGCTTGAATTTCCCTTTTCGCTCAGATGGATTGGAAGTACAGAAGCCGATACTGACCACTTACAGAAACAGGTAGAGAAGAAACTGCGCCGCTCTGTGAAATGCGGGATAATGAACCAGGAGGAACATGATCGCCGGATACAGCATGTCGTCATCTCCAGGGAACTGAAATGCTTATCCGATTGTGACCTCGTGATCGAAGCCATTCCGGAGGAGGAGGAACTGAAAAGACATCTTTTTAAAGCACTTGACGAAATTACTCCACCCACCTGCATCCTGGCATCCAATTCGTCCTCGATCAATCCGTCGAAGCTATTTATCCCGGGCAGCAGGGATTCGTATATCATTGGGATCCATTATTTTTATCCGGTGCCGTTAAGGGAGACAGTAGAGTTGATTCTGACTGAAAAAACATCTCCCGAAACCCATGAGAAAGCTGAATCCTTTTTAATTCAATCAGGCAAACAAATACTTAAACTAAATGAACGTAATAGTTTTATTTTGAATAGATTATTTCTTGATATTCAGAATGAGGCATACCGAATTATTGAACAGGGAAAGGCCACCGAATCACAACTTGATAACCTGGTAAAAGAGCAGCTCTTTCCGATTGGGATTTTTGATTTCATGGACTGCGTGGGGATTGATACCATGCTGACCGCCATTCGGAATTACACGGCTGAATATCCACACCAGGATTACTTTGAAGGATTGATCACCAGGTTACAGCAGTACGTTATGGCAGGGAAACTTGGCCAAAAATCAGGGGAAGGCTTCTACCGGTATCAGGATAATCCAGCCGGTAATTCTGGTTCCAACATACCGCTATCGGCTGAGTCAGCCCGGGAAATTGCTGAACATCTCCGGTTTACTTACCTGAACGCGGCCAAACGGTTTACCATGCAATCCCGGTGCACCATCGATGAGATGAATACCGCCATAAAGGAATATTTCGGATTAGAGAAAGGTCCTTTCGAATAATTTCTCCCCTTTCTGATCCTATCTTTGCCGATTCTTTACGATCTTTGTAGAATATATCCTTAACATCATGAAAAAATCAGGCTTTGTGGTTTTAGCGCTGGCTGGCGGTTTGATATTATTTGCCGCATTTATACGCCCAAACGGGTTCAATGCCCAGGATCCGCCCAAAGGGATTCCCGATTCGGTTTGGGCTACTCTTGAGACATCCTGTTATGATTGCCATTCCAATGATGGGAATGGGATGGCAAAAGTAAAAATGAATCTTGACAAATGGGATGAGTATGCCCCTGATAAACAGATGGCAAAAGCTCAGGATATCTGTGAAGTGATGGGAAAAGGGGCTATGCCCCCGTCGAAATACCGGATAAACAATCCGGATGCCGTCCCTACTCCCGAATCGATAACCCGCATTTGTGCCTGGGTGCATCAAAAGGCCCGTTAAGATACTGTGCCTGATAAAGTGGTGGTTACCGGCATGGGTATCGTTTCATCCCTGGGGTTGGATTTGGAAACCAACTGGTCAAATCTCGTGGCAGGGCGAAGCGGTATACGATCTATTACACTTTTCGATGCATCTGAAAACCAGACCCGTATAGCAGGGGAGGTACCTTCAGCCTTTGAGGAACATTACAGGAATTACATCAAGAAGCGGGCAGCCAGTCAAATGACACGGGTCACCCGGATGTGTATGGTAGCAGCAAAGGATGCCGTAAACCATGCCGGCCTTGATTTTGATCAGCTGGATAAAACCCGGTGTTCCGTGATCATAGGAGTGGTAAATACAGGTAATTCCAGTGTGGAGAAAGATACCACACCGCAAAATACCGTTTTTAAGAGCATGAGCAATTCTATGTCGGCCTGGATTTCTCTTGAATATCAGCTTCTCGGGCCTAGTTACGCCATCAACACCGCGTGTGCCTCATCTGCTTATGCTCTGGCTTCGGGTTTTGACCTGATTCGCAATAATCAGGCAGACGTAGTCATTGTTGGAGGTGCTGACAGCATCATCAATAAAGAAGAGATCGAAGGATTTAATGCGCTTTATGCTCTTTCAGTTCAGAACGATCCGCCTGAAAAAGCAAGCAAACCCTTTGCAGCCGATCGTGATGGCTTTGTCATCGGCGAAGGAGCTGGGGTAATCATACTGGAATCGGAAAAGCATGCTCATAAGCGGGGTGCAGGGATCTATGCAGAACTGGCCGGATATGGTTTGAGTAGTGAGGGATACAACATCATGGCTCCTATGAAGGATGGAGAAGGCATGTCCTTTACCATGAAAAAAGCAATTCGCGCAGCAGGAATTTCTGCAGAAGAGATCGACTACATTAATGCCCACGGAACCTCGACAGAACTCAACGACCGGTATGAAACCCTTGCTATCAAGCGGGTTTTTGGTGCCCGCGCAAAAAAGGTTCCGGTCTCTTCGTCCAAATCAATGCTTGGGCATACCATCGGAGCGGCCGGGACCATCGAAGGAATCATCACCATCCTGTCCATCTACCATGGGATCATCACACCAACCATAAATCTGTTTCACCCCGATCCGGATCTGGACCTTGACTTTGTCCCGCATACCTCACGAAAACAGGCGCTCCATGTGGCCCTTTCCAACTCTTTTGGCTTTGGTGGCCACAATGCCACACTTGTTTTCAGAAAGTACTGACCGATTGACAGGTCGAACAGAAAAAAAACGTATTTTTGTAGCTGATAGTGAGCAAAAACAAAGTGTATGGCGCAGATCATGGAAAATACACGGTATGAGGTAAAGGAGGTGGTTTATGAATTCTTTGCCGAGGAGTGTGAAGTCCCTGTTTCAGAGATCTCAGATCAGACCAATATCATTAAGGACCTGGATGGTGATTCATTGATGTTCCTGGAATTGATCGAGATCTTCAAAAAGAAATATTCGCTTGATATTGAATTGAAAACGATTGGCAAGTATGCTGTCAAGCACCCCGTTGAGACCATTGGACAGCTGATCGATATGCAGATGCTGATCATCGAGCATGAAAACGACATCCTTGAATTGGATTAAAATCCTGCCATTCCTTGCCTGAAACAGCAACAGCGTTTGTTTTTCCTGCCTTTGTCAGGGATTACCACAATGATAAAAGTCCGCAGATAGATAGCTTTTATTCTCATTTTCAACATCTTCTGAAGAGAGCATCCCGCATTGTAGATCCAGATCTCCTCTATTTCCATCCGAAGAATCAGGATTTCCTGGATCATGAATTACGAACCCAGTATGTGGCTTTTATCTATGGGTGCGCTATATCCGATATCCTGCAGCAAAAAGGCATACACCCGACGCTTCTCAGTGGATACAGCATGGGCATCTATGCCGCCCTGGTACAGGGTGGAGCTATCTCATTCGAGCAAGGTCTGATGCTGATCCTTCACGCTTTTCAGGAGATCTCCTATACCACTATGACGGGCAGGTTTGGCATGGCGGGTATCATCGGATTATCTGAGAATGATATCCAGACCATCCTGGAATCTCTTCCTGAAGTGGAAATCACCAACCGTAATTCCTCTTATTCCTTTGTGCTTTCAGGCAGGCAGCAGGACCTTGAACAGGCAATTGATGCAGCACATGCAGAGGGAGCCTTTCACGCCCGCATGCTAAACGTGACTGTCCCCTACCATTCCCACCTCCTGAAATCGGCTGCCCTGCAATTCGCAAAGTTTGTGTACACCCTGGATATCCGGTCGCTCACCGTCCCGCTCATATCAGTACTCAATCAGGAGATTCTGAACTCCCCCGAAGATGTTAAAACGGAACTGGTGGAGAACCTGTACAAACACTTTAATTGGTTTGCCACCCAGCTCAAGATGCTTGAAATGGGAATCGGTCTTTTCATAGTGTGCGGCCCGGGAAAAAGTCTCAAAAAGAATGCCCGCTTCATCGCAGGGGAGTACCGGTTCCTGTCGATGGATGAAGTCGTAAATCATTGATGATCAGGAAATTTTCATACGGTATCCTACATTGTACACATTTTCAATGATCACCCCGTGATCTCCCAGATGCTTCCGTAACCGGGATATAAATACATCCAGGCTTCGGCTGGAGAAAAAATGGTCATGCCCCCATAACTCGATCAGCAAATCCTCCCTTTTCAGTACCTTATCACGATTCCGGAGCAGAAATGATAAAAGCTCTGCTTCCCGGCGGGTCAACGTATGTTTCTGATCACCCGTAGCAAGAACAAGGTTGGCAGGATCCCAGGTAACCCGGTTATTGATTTGCTGGACCGCAAGCACTTCATCGGGAATCTGAATGGATCTGCGTTTCAGGAACACCTCTATTTTCAATACCAGTTCCTCGATACTGAAAGGTTTAGTGATGTAATCATCACCTCCCAGTCTCAGACCATGTATTTTGTCTTCGCGGGTGGAACGGGCCGTAACAAAGATGATCGGAACCTGCAGATCCCGGTCCCTGATCTTTTGAGCCAGGGAGAATCCATCCATTTTCGGGAGCATGATGTCCACGATGCAGAGATCATACTTGTTTTCCACAAACTTTTTCCAGGCCTCTTCTCCGTTTTCTGCCGCGTCGATCTCATAGCCACGATGCACCAGGTTATCCCTTGTTACAAATGAAAGGGTCTGGTCATCCTCCACATAAAGAATCCTCGGTCTGTTTATCATCTGTTCAGAAGTATGGTAAATGTACATCCATGGCCCGGGTCACTTGCAAGTGAGATCTGCCAGCCATGTGCCCTGCAGGTGTTCCTGACATAGTACAGACCCAGTCCGAATCCCTTGATATCATGTACATTCCCGGTCGGGATCCGGTAAAATTTCCGGAATACCTTGCTTTGAAAAGCAAGTGGAATTCCGGGTCCGTTATCACTGATTTTCAGGATTGTATTTCTTTTTTCACGGACTGTCCTGACAGTTATTACCGGGTGTTCCCCTCCATATTTCAATGCATTATCCAGAAGGTTGTAAATGATATTGGTCAGGTGGACCGGATCAGCAAACACCTTCCCTACATTTGGGGAAAGGATGGCATGGACCTTGATATCTTTCCCGGAATTGCTCCGGCAGCTATCCACCACAGGCATAATCAGCGCATTAAGATCCACCTCCTCCCATTTCAGTTCAAATCCTTTTTTTTCGATTCTGGCTATTTGTAATACTTTCTCAACCAGTGTATTCAACCTTGTCGCTTCCTGTTTGACAATCTTTCCATAGGTACTCAGCCGTTCCGGATCTCCCGTGATCGATGACTGTGTGATTACATCAGCTGAGATACTGATACTTGAAATCGGTGTCTTGAATTCGTGCGTCATGTTGTTGATGAAGTCCTTCTGCAATTCAGAAAATTGTTTCTGCTTAAAAATCACCAGGATAGAATAGCTGAAGAAAAGTACCAGCGCCAGCAGGATCCCGGATAGAATCAACCAGATTGTCATATTGCTGATGACAGTATTCTGTATGGATGGAAAGCGAATCCCGAAATAATAGAGGAACTCGCTGTATTTTGGCAGGTTGGTCGAGGGGGATATGGATTTGTTTACACCCTGCCTGGGAATGTAATTCCCGTAGACCATCTTATCATTATGGCAGTCGTAAATGGCATACTCATAATCCACATCAAGTCCAACCCGCGAGAACTCGGTTTTGAGATAGTATTCCAGGATGTTGGCATCGACCATACTGTTGATGTTCACTACAAAGTAGTTGGAAGAGAGTTGACTCACCGGATTTTCCTGAGGTAAAACTGATTGGTTGTAGAGGCACATCTTATGCGCCACATTATTCAGCACAATGGAAATGGTTTCATTTATCTGCTTCTCATTCATGTTCCAGGCCTTCAGCAGCCAGTAAACCTGAATCGTAAAAATGGCGATGATGGCTATTGTGCCGAATAAAATGACGAACCGGACCTGGTTGTGCTTCATACGATGACGATGCATTGGGAGAGTCAAAAATAGATTAAAATCAGCTGAAAAAATGTACTTTTGCAATCCATTAACAACCTTTTACGTTTCGTTTACATTGTTTTACTTTTCATTAACATGAATATTCCAGGGATGATCGGATTTTTGCCTGGTCATTAAAAATTTCACACCATGAAAAAAATAACCCTTGTTACCGTGCTTCTGCTGGCACTCTCGGTTTCAATGATGGCCCAGCAAGCTACAACTACTATTCAAAATAAAGAAAATAAACTGTCAAAGAAAGATGGCCCGGTAGCCAAGTTTGAGCAGACCGTGATCGATCTGGGACAGATCAATCAGGGCATTCCCCGCACGGCTGAGTTTATTCTGACAAATGATGGAAATCAGCCGCTTTTAATCAGTGCGGCCAGGGCTTCCTGTGGTTGTACAAACCTGAAATACGGACAGGAACCGATCCTTCCAAACAAATCCACAACGATTTCAGCTACGTACAATGCTGCAGCCCCCGGTCCCTTCATCAAAACCGTCTCAGTTACTACCAATGCCGACGTTAACCCGGTCGTCCTGCAGATCAAAGGAACCGTGATAAAAAAAGAGGAACCGGCACCGGAGACGAAGTAATTGCCATTATTGCACAGGATTGCCACGGATAATGGTTTAAATTTTAGATCTCTCGTCTTTCGTCTTTCGTCTTTCGTCCTTCGTCTCTTCGTATTCTCAACAGCGTACGGAACATCGGTTCGGTCAATCCCTTCTCTTTCCGGATGTGGAGAGCCTTCTGAACCATCTCAGGTGATGGTGAGCTTTCAGCAGCAGGGATGCAGTTGTGAAAAATGTCCGTAATCTCTTTCAAGCGTTTATCAAGTATTTTTCTCGGGACAGCCTTTGAATAATAATAGGGAGATGGATAAAACAGGGACTCGCCGGGACGGATCACACCCTCTTTCAGGGCGATCTTCTCCAGCGGCGTATTCGGATAGATCCGCAGGCCGGCATGCAGCAAAACCATATCTTCTTCGTTGATATACAGTCCGATAAAACTGCGTGTCTGTTCAATCGTTTCGAGTGTTTCGCCCGGTCCTCCGAACAGGAAAAACCACATGGTAGGCAGGTCATACATCCTGGTTAATAATGCCGTGCGCTTGATATCCCGGAAAGTAAATCCTTTCTGCAAGTTTTTAATAATAGTCGGAGCCGCACTGTCAGGAGTCACGTCAATCTGGGTAAACCCCGCCCGCATCATAAGGTTAAAGAGTTCATGACTGGTATTTCTTGGATTGATCCCCATGGTGCGCAGACGGGGCTGGATATTTCTCCGGATAATGGCCCGGCAGATCTCCTCGGCATGGCCTGCGGGTTCATTGAAAGTGGAATCCACAAATTCAAAGGTGGTTTTGCCTAAACGATCCATTGCCTCTTCGATCTCCCGGGCAATGGTTTCCGGATTCCGTACCCTGTATCGTTTTCCCTCAATGCATGGGTAGGTGCAATAAACGCACCGGAGGGCACACCCCCGCTTGGTCTGAATGCTGTAAACACTCCGTTGCAGGTAGGGAGAAAAATCAATATGGTGATCTATTTCGGAAAAGGGAACGGCATCAAATGAAATATAATGCTTGTGGGTAATTGCTCCCGTACTCCCGTTCCCCTTCATCAGCACCTGAGGCAGGTGGTTCACTGTCTTCCCTTCATCCAGGCAGCGCAGAAGTTCAGGGAATACCTCCTCCCCTTCTCCGGTAATCCCGTAATCAGCTCCGGTCAGCTTCATAATTTCCCACGGAAAGACACTGAATCCGCTCCCACCCAGTATTACAGGCGCCTGCGAAACCTGCTGTACCGGGCGGATGAAGTCACTCAGGATGCGGTCGATGTAAAAGATTGTCCGGTCGGCCACCACATCGTCAATGTTCCTGATACTGAACCCAATGTAATCTGGACAAAAGGATCGGATCAACTCCACCAGCGATCGTCCCTCGTCAAACACCCCGTCGTAAACTTTCACCTCATACCTCCCTTTCAGACACGAAGCCAGCAAACAGATTCCCAGGGGCGGGATCGGGTAAGGGAGCTTTTCGATGTTCGTGTTTGCAAGTAAAATCTTTTTCATATGGTCATGAAAGTCATGGAGGTCTTCGTAATTAAATAATGTCATCTCCCTTCTTGATCAGCCACAGCCTCCCTACCCGTTCATGGAACTCCTCATACGGCAGTCTGGTCTTCGTCACCGCGTTGAAGAAATTGTACTTGTTGTAATCATGATCAATGATCAGATCCTTCACCTGCCGGTAATAGACCGTGCCCGGCATAGGCGACAGGATAGTGTATCCGGCAAAAACAACCGGGTTGGCTGCGGAATAGTCGGCCAGCGCCCTGAAATCATCTTCACCGTAATCGAACGGAATCACATAGTTCCCTCTGACCATGATGCCGTTTTCATGGAAGACCTCAATCGCCTTTTTATTATCGGTTGCAGGTGACTGTTTCTTATAGCGCTTCAGTTCCTCATCGCGGAACGATTCAAATCCGCAGATTACCACCTTCAACCCTCCTTTCGCCATCTTCCCGATGATCTGTGGATGGTTTGCGGCTACATCGGCCCGGATATCCATCACCAGGGTCTTCCGGATCCCCTCCTCCAGAATCCGGTCGAAGAGTTGATCCATGAACCTGAGTTCGACCACCGTGTTCGCATCGGCGAAACGAACCACGGGGTATTCCGGAATGGCGTGCAGCTCCTCGATGAGACTCTCCACCGTTCGCTGATAGTAGTTCCCCTTGAACTGGGTCCAGATGGAACAGAAGGTACATTTATAGGGACATCCCAGAGATGTAAAAACGTATGTGTTGGGATCGGGACTGTTACCCACTTTATAGGCGGAGATCCATCGGGAGAGGTGCGCCCGGTCAATCTTCAGATAATTGTCGCCTGCTGTATTCCATTCCGGAACCTTCCCGGTAGTTCTATTCAACTGTCCTCCGGTTCTGATCAGCATGCCCGAAACAAGGCTCAGTGGCAGCCCTTCCTCTTTCGTCCGGATCAGATTCCGGAAGATGTGCGAACACTGTCCCGGAATCACCACATCTACTGCTGGGTCAGTGAAATCAAAAGGTAGAAGTGTGGCGTGCAAGCCTCCGACCACGGTAAGAATACCCGGGTCCACCTCTTTGGCCACCCGGCAGATCGCAACAGAATCGTTGAATTCGGAAGTGATCACCGTTACTCCGATCACATCCGGACGATGTTGCTCTACCAGTGTTTTAACCAGCTCTGTCAGTGGAGGTGCATCCTGAACGAGGTCGTACTCCCCTTTGGTATCAAAGACCACCACATCATGATCTTTAATGGCTGCAGCAATTGTCAGTAACCCAAGAGGAGGACCGATCAGTTTCTTATGGATGAACCGCCGGGCTTTTTCCGGGGCGTATTTCAGGATGTTATTTTCAGGGGAACGGGGAGGATTTATCAGGAGAATCTTCACAATTAAGAATTACGAATGACGAATTACGAATTCAGGTTTTCAGATATGTCAAAAGTACACAATTATTTCGTCCCTGCCGTGCTCCGATTTTCTTATTTTTGTTGCCGAAAGCCATATCCAACGTGCCTGAAAATATTACTATAAGAGAGAAAATGAAGCAACTCCGGTGTTGTGTGATCATTCCCACGTACAACAACGCCGGGACGTTGGAAAAGGTGGTACGGGAGGTGCAGGAATATACGGATGAGATCATTGTAGTGAATGATGGGAGTACCGATGGAACTGCGGAGATCCTGGAACAGTTGGCAGTTGGCAGTTGGCAGTTGGCAGAAAATGATAGAGCACCACGGCACCAAGGCACCACCGCACCAGTCACGAGTCACGAGTCACGAATTACCCTCATCACGCTCCCCACCAACCAGGGCAAAGGCATCGCCCTCCGACGGGGATTCGCTTCTGCCATTCAGCAAGGATACACGCATGCCATCACCATCGACAGCGACGGGCAACATTTTCCTGAAGATATCCCTGGATTTATTGAAAAAGTGGAAGAAGAACCGGATGCAATTGTGATCGGAGCCCGGAATATGAAGCAGAAGGATGTACCGGGAACCAGCAGCTTTGGACATAAATTCTCCATCTTCTGGTTTCGGGTGGAGACCGGTCTGAAAATCCCTGACGTACAATCTGGTTTTCGCCTCTATCCCCTGGAGCGAATCAGCTCCATCCGCAATTTTTACTCCAGCAAATATGAGTTCGAAGTAGAGGTCCTGGTACGGCTGGCCTGGCGTGGGGTATCAATCCTCCCGGTTCCGGTGAAGATCTGGTATGGATCGGAGGAGGAGCGGGTATCCCATTTCCGGAAAGGGGTGGATTTTACCCGGACCAGCCTGCTCAATACCATTCTTGTGGCTGCAGCCCTGCTTTGGGTCAGGCCCTTCCATTTTGCCAGAGGCTTACGGAAAATGAGCTTTCGTGAGATCGTCCGGGAGTATTTCATCGACAGTGAAGATTCCAATGCCAAACTGGCCTGGTCATTGGCGCTGGGTATCTTTATCGGGGTCTCTCCGTTCTGGGGTTACCAGATGGTTGTTGCAGTAGCCCTGGCCCATTTTTTCAAACTGAACAAGTTCGTTTCACTCGTAGCTTCCAATATCAGCATTCCCCCCATGATTCCGGTTATCCTTTTCTGCAGTTACACGATCGGCGGGCTGATCATCGGTACCGAAACAGCGCATCTGAAGTACTCTTCGGGAATCGACTTCCAGTGGATCAAACAAAACCTGATCCAGTATATTGTGGGCAGCTTCGTTTTCGGAGCGCTATTATCCCCCCTAACGGGATTCACAACCTATCTTTTATTGGCCCTTCTCAGGAAGAGAGTCCGAGCAAAGGAGATAGAACACCACCAATAGCATCGGAATAACATGGGACTCTTTTTTATCCACATCTATCGTTTTTTTCACCAGCACCGCTGGATTTTCTGGTTATTTCTGATCCTGACGTCCGTCTTTATTATCCTCACCGCTTCCCGGATCCACCTGGAAGAAGACATTTCCAGTGTCACTTCCAAAAAGGATATGCTCCACCGGGATGAATATGTGATCCGGAATTTTACATTCGCCGAGAAACTGGTTATACACCTGCGCCAGGTTCACGATACAGAAACTCCCAACCCGGACAAATTGATAGCCGTGGCCTGCGCCCTTTCCGACAGTCTGGAAGCCAGACTAGACAGCACCTATATCCAATCGATCTTTCTCAAACTGGATGAGGCACAGCTGCCCCGGGCGCTGGAACTCATCGACAACCACCTGCCGCTATTCCTGGAGGAGGCGGATTATACGGATCTGGATAGTCTCCGCACCTGTAAAAAGCTTGAAACCATTGTACGGAACAACTATAGGATCCTGGTTTCTCCGGCCAGTATGGTGATGAAAAGGCGCCTGATTCAAGATCCGCTCGGGATTTCCACTGGTATCCTCAAAAAACTCAGCAAGCTCCAGGCAGATGACCGGTATACCCTCCGCAACGGGTACATTTTCTCCCAGGATGGCCGGCACCTGCTCTTTTTCATCACCCCGGCCAATCCTCCCAGCGAAACCGGGAAAAACGGGTTCCTGATCCGGACACTGGACCGGTTGATCGACCAGCTGGCACCTGCACCTGATCCGCCTGAACCAGAGGATCTTTCCCCTATTGAGATTGATTACTTCGGCTCGGTCGCGGTGGCCGTCGGGAATGCCAACCAGCTGAAAACAGACATCCTGCTAAGCCTTTCACTGGCCCTGATCGCCATTTTTCTTCTCATCGGATGGTATTTCCGGAATCCCGCCATTCCGCTGATCGGCTTTATTCCAGCCTTTTTCGGAGGCGGACTGGCGCTCGGGAGCCTGTACCTTATAAAAGGAAGTGTGTCGGCCATTGCACTCGGGATAGGTTCGGTGATCCTCGGACTGATCATCGATTATGCACTATACATGATCAACCATTTCCGAAAGAAACAGAATGTGGAGGAGGTCATCCGGGATATGGCACAAACCATCTTTGTGTGCTGTCTTACCTCGGTGGGCGCATTTCTTTGCCTGGTTTTTCTGAATTCTGCCGTTTTGCACGACCTGGGCTGGTTTGCCGCCATCAGCGTGGCAGGAGCCGCCCTGTTTGCCCTCATCATCCTGCCCCAGTTCCTCGGACCCTGGCTCCTGCCTCAAGGTCATCGCGGGGAACAAAGCAATCGCGAGGAACGAAGCAATCTTATCGACCGGATCGCCTCTGTTTCATTCGGAAGGAAAACCTGGTTGATCCTCGGATTAGCTGTTGCCGGGATCGTCAGCCTCTTTTTTCTGAAGCGGGTGGCCTTCGAAACCGATCTGAACAGCCTCAGTTATATGCCGGACAAACTGAAACGAGCAGAACAAGCTCTTGATCAAATCTCTTCAGCATCTTTTAAAAAGGTTTATCTGGTGTCCACCGGTGAAACCCTGGATCAGGCCCTTCAATTGAATGAACGGGCAATCAGGAAGCTTGAGGTCCTGAGAGATCAGGGGCTTATTCATGGCTGGTCGGGGATCAGTACCTTCCTGTTGTCGGATTCAATCCAGGAGGTCCGGTTGAGGCAATGGAATTCCTACTGGACGGATTCCAGAAAAGATCAGATTTTAAGAGATATACGGAAAGCCGGACAACAAGCCGGATTTACACGTGAAGCTTTCACCGGACTGGAGGAGATGTTTTCAAGATCCTATTCCAGTTTATCCAACGAGGAGAAGACTCAGCTTAAGGAAACCCTTTTCAATGAGTGGGTACAGGAGACCCCTGAACTCACCATGGTTACGGCTGTCACGACCATCACGGAACCAATGAAACCTTCTGTTTACGAAGCATTCCGAGGGGATCCCGGAATGGTGCTGTTCGACCGGCAGAACCTGACCAGCCGGTTCGTGGAAAACGTCCGCGTGGATTTCGACCGACTGGTCCTCCTTTCCATGATCTTTGTTTCAGGTTTACTCCTTCTCTCTTTTGGCCGGATCGAGCTGGGATTTACCACGGCTCTGCCGATGTTTTTTGCCTGGCTTTTGACCCTTGGGTTCATGGGATTGTTCGGGATCAAGTTCAACATCTTCAACATCATCATCTCCTCCTTTGTCTTCGGACTGGGGGTCGATTACAGCATCCTGATGATGCGCGGATTGTTGAATGAATACAGAACGGGTACCAGTGATCTAAAAACTTACCGCGTTTCTATTTTCCTCTCTTCCGCTACCACAATTTTCGGTGTAGCGGCACTCTTTGTAGCCCGTCATCCTGCCCTGCACTCTATTGCCCTGATCTCCATCGTCGGGGTGGTGGCCGTGGTGCTTGTCTCCTATGCCTACCAGGAGATGCTGGCCAGCTGGTTCCTGTTCAAACCAAAACGGAAACGGCAGTTTCCTGTTACACTCTTCATTGCCTATTTCTCGGTGATTGTAGCCTGGATTCCCATCTCCTCTATCGCTTTGATTCTGGTTGTTTACGGTGTTGTGATAAGCCCCCTCCTTCCCCTTTCACGGAAGAGGAAACAGGAGATCTTCCATCGCCTTTTCTCCCGGATGAGTCAGATCTACATCGCTATGAACTTCCCCCGGTATCACCGGGTGGAAAATCCGCAAGTCGAGACCTTTGAGAAACCTGCCATCATCATCAGCAACCATCAGTCCCTGATTGAAACCCCTGCCTTGCTTCGACTCAGTCCCAACATCCTGATCCTTACCACAGAATGGGTTTACCGCCACTGGATCTTCGGGCCCGTAGCCAAGCTTGCAGGATTCCCGCCCATGGCCGAAGGGATCGACGCCTCCCTGGACAGCATCAAACAACGCATGGATGAAGGTTATTCCATCCTGATCTTTCCGGAAGGGACCCGGTCGAAAGATGGCCGGATCCAGCGTTTCCACCGCGGCGCCTTTTACATTGCGGAGAAACTTCATGTGGATATCCTTCCGATCCTGATCTTCGGGAGCGGCAATTTCCTGCCCAAGGGCAATTTCTGGGGACGTCCCAGCCGGCTCTTCATGAAGATCCTGCCGCGGATCAAACCGGATGACCAGGAGTTCGGCGCCACTTACTCAGAGCGTACGCGCCTGGTCCGCCGTCTTTACAGCCAGCTATATCACGACTTCCGACTGTTGCACGGAACGCCCGCATATTTTCATTTACCGGTCCGGTTGAACTATGTATTCAAAGGGCCGGTACTGGAGTGGTATGTACGGATCAAAATGGGACTAGAGAGAAACTTCCAGCTTTACCACGACCTGCTGCCGAAACGAGGAACAATCCTGGATCTGGGTTGTGGCTACGGATACATCTCCTACATGCTGATGCTCACCTCTTCAGACCGGACAGTAACCGGCGTCGATTTTGATGAAGGGAAAATTATAACGGCACGCAACGGATATCTGAAAAACAGCAGGATCGACTTCGTCCATGCCGATGTGGCTGACTACCCTCTGGTGCCGCACGATGGCATCCTGCTGGGGGATGTGCTGCACTACCTCTCTCCGGAAAAGCAGACCATGCTGCTCGACAACTGTATGAATAACCTCAGGCCCGGAGGGGTGCTGCTGATCCGGGAAGGGATCAGGGAGTTAGAGGAGCGGCATAAAAAGACCAGGCTCTCAGAATTCTTTTCGACCCGAGTTGTCAATTTTAACCAAACCCAGGATGCCACGAAACAACTCTGGTTCATCTCGGCCGACGAGATCCGGAAGGAGGCTGAAGCCAATGGTTTATCCTTTGAGGTAGTAGATCAGGGAAAGAGGAGTTCGAATGTGTTTATAGCGATAATAAAAAAACAATGACCATGATTTTAT
>QYQJ01000037.1 GCA_007280875.1 Bacteroidota bacterium | reverse complement strand
TGATTATCGTACCTGTTAAAGAAGGCGAAAACATCGACCGGGCCCTGAAGAAGTTGAAGCGGAAGTTTGAAAAAACGGGGGTGGTTAAGGAGCTGCGTGAGCGGCAGAAATTTACGAAACCCTCTGTGAGACGTCGCGATACGGTTCAAAAAGCCGTATTTGTTCAGAAACTTCAGCAGGAGCTGAATTAGGTTAAAATTTTTATAAGAAGAAATTTTGAACCGGACAAAGAGTTTCGTATATTTATCCGGTGAACGGGGGAGTCCCTCAACGTTTCTTCTTATTTTTTTTGGCAGAGGTGAAGGAGAAGTTTATTGAATACATTCGATTTGAGAAGCGATACTCGCATCACACTGTTGCTGCCTACGAGAACGATCTTACCCAGTTTTTTGATTTTTTAGAAACCCGATATGACCTCGGGGGAGTAGAAGGGGTCGATCATACCATGATCCGATCCTGGCTGGTTTATTTACTGGAGCAGGGGGTCAGTGAGCGGAGTGTGAACCGGAAGATGGCCACACTTAAATCCTTTTTCAGGTTCCTGATTAAAATGGGGAAGGCCGAGGCGAATCCCATGAACCGGATCACTTCCCTGAAAACCAGCAAGCGGTTGCCGGTCTATGTGGAACAGGACCGGATCGATTTCATTTTCGATCAACTGGACTTTGGAGAGGGGTATCCTGCATCCCGGAACCGGTTGATCCTGGAGCTGTTTTATGCTACGGGGATGAGGTTGTCGGAGCTGGTGAACCTGCAGGAGCAGGACGTGGATTTACCGCATTCCACCCTGAAAGTTCTCGGGAAACGTAATAAAGAGCGGATTATCCCGTTTGGGACAACGATGGGAGGGTTGTTGAAGCAATATCTGGATCTGAAACGGGACCTGTTTCCCGGGCAATCCTGGCTCTTCCTTACTGACAGCGGGGAGCATATCTACCCCAAAATGGTCTACCGCATCGTTAACCAGGCCCTTGCCCAAGTTTCCACCCTCACCCGGAAAAGCCCTCATGTACTCCGGCACACCTTTGCCACCCACCTGTTGAACAACGGAGCGGACCTGAATGCCGTGAAAGAGCTGCTCGGACATAGCAGTCTTGCAGCTACACAGGTCTATACCCATAATGAAATTGAAAAACTAAAACGGATCTATCAACAAGCTCACCCAAAAGCATAATTAAAAGGAGGAACTATGAACATGATCATTAACTCTGTGCATTTCAAAGCTGATAAGAAACTGGAATCGTTCGTCAAGGAGAAACTGGATAAGTTGCCGTCGGTATATGACGGAGTGATCGGGGCGGAAGTGAAACTGAAACTGGATAATACCGTTTCTCCGGAAAATAAGATCGCTGAAATCCGGTTGATGATAAAAGGAAATGACCTGTTTGCCATTAAGGAGGCAAAAACTTTTGAGGAGGCAATCTCCAAAGCTGCTGATGTTCTCCGTCGCCAGTTAAGGAAGTATAAAGAGAAGCTTCGGGGCAAATAATTCCCCACTAAATTTTCGAAAACCCTTTGATAATTTCTTAAATCTTTATACTTTTGCAGTCCTTTTTCGTAAAGGACTGTTTTTATATATATTGTGAGTGGGTGAAGTTCGCCGATGTAGCTCAGCTGGTAGAGCAGCTGATTTGTAATCAGCTGGTCGGCGGTTCGAATCCGTCCATCGGCTCCTGGGGAGATACCAGAGCGGTCAAATGGGGCAGACTGTAAATCTGTTGGCGAAGCCTTCGGAGGTTCGAATCCTCCTCTCCCCACGAGAGAAATGGTGAAATGGTAAAATGGTTAAATGGTGAAAACAGTGAGTAAACTCAATTTCACCATCTCACTATTTCACCATCTCACTATCTGACTTGCGGAAGTAGCTCATTTGGTAGAGCGGAAGCCTTCCAAGCTTCAGGTGGCGGGTTCGAGCCCCGTCTTCCGCTCGAACCTGGGCTGTGGGCCGGGATCTCATCGGAAACCGGATGTTGTCCGGGGAAAGTGAAAAGCCTTTGTAGCTCAGGGGTAGAGCACTTCCTTGGTAAGGAAGGGGTCACGAGTTCAATTCTCGTCAAAGGCTCAGATACAATGCAATTAATCTTTTAAATCACGTAATTAAACTTTAATTCAACATGGCAAAAGAAAAATTCGAACGTTCAAAACCACACGTCAATGTTGGTACAATCGGACACATTGACCATGGTAAAACTACTTTAACGGCTGCTATTACACTTGTGCTGGCAGAAAAGGGATTGTCTCAGTTCAGGTCATTCGATTCGATCGACAATGCTCCTGAAGAAAAAGAGCGTGGCATTACCATTAATACGGCCCACATCGAATACCAGACGGCAAACCGTCACTATGCACACGTCGACTGTCCCGGACATGCCGACTATATCAAGAATATGGTAACCGGTGCAGCCCAGATGGACGGTGCCATCCTGGTGGTTGCAGCCACAGATGGTCCGATGCCCCAGACCCGTGAGCACATTTTACTGGCTCGTCAGGTGGGTGTGCCCCGTATGGTGGTCTTTATGAACAAATGCGATATGGTGGATGACCCCGAGCTCCTTGACCTTGTTGAACTGGAGATCCGCGAGCTGTTGACCTTCTACGGATTCGACGGTGACACCATCCCCATTATCCGCGGTTCCGCATTGGGCGGACTGAACAAAGAACCCAACTGGGTAAACCAGATTATGGAACTGATGAACGCAGTGGATGAGTACATTCCACTTCCGGTCCGCGATATAGATAGGCCCTTCCTGATGCCCGTTGAGGATGTCTTCTCCATTACAGGTCGTGGTACGGTTGCTACAGGAAGAATTGAAACCGGTGTGATCCTGACCGGCGACCCGGTCGACATCATCGGTATGGGTGCAGAGAAGCTGAAGTCGGTGGTGACCGGTGTGGAGATGTTCCGCAAGATCCTCGACAGAGGCGAAGCCGGTGACAATGCCGGATTGCTCCTTCGTGGGATCGATAAAGATGAGATCCGCCGTGGAATGGTCATTGCCAAACCGGGATCCATAACACCGCATAAACATTTTAAAGCAGAGGTCTATATCCTGAAGAAGGAAGAGGGAGGACGTCATACTCCGTTCCACAACAAATACCGTCCGCAGTTCTATTTCAGGACTACCGACGTAACGGGTGAGATCATTCTTCCCCAGGGGGTGGAGATGGTTATGCCCGGAGATAACCTGAGCATCGAAGTACAACTGATCTCCGAGATCGCCATGAACAAGGGTCTGCGTTTCGCTATCCGTGAAGGTGGACGTACGGTTGGTGCCGGTCAGGTTACCGAGATCCTCGACTGATCACCCATTGAATTAAAGATTAATTGCACACGGGTGTAGCTCAATTGGTAGAGTGGCGGTCTCCAAAACCGTAGGCTGTGGGTTCGACTCCTACCACCCGTGCAAATATTTAGATAAATGGCTAAGTTTAAACTGGTTTCCTACGTCAAAGAGAGCTACGATGAGCTGGTTCACAAAGTCTCCTGGCCCACCTTTCAGGAATTGCAAAGCAGCGCTATCGTCGTGTCAGTGGCTTCCCTCATCATCGCTCTGGTCGTATTTGCAATGGACGAAGTCTTCCGCAATGTCCTGTTACAGTTTTACAAACTTTTCTAAGAGCCACCCGCGGAAGATTTATCTAAGATTTTACAGGATTTTACACACCGACACATTGGCATCGAAGGCATGAGTGAACAGGACAAAAAGTGGTACGTTGTCAGAGCCATCAGTGGGAATGAGAAGAAGGTGAAGCAATACATCGAAAGTGAGATTGCCAACCACAACCTTCAGGATTTCGTTGCCCAGGTTCTTATCCCCACGGAAAAGGTATACATGATCCGGAATGGGAAAAAGGTGAGCAAAGAGCGCAACTACTATCCGGGATACGTACTTATCGAAGCAAGCCTGGTGGGTGAAATCCCCCACATCATCCGGAATGTTCCCGGTGTGCTTGGGTTTCTGGGTGCAAAAGGGGAGGCTCATCCGCTTCGGCCTTCCGAAGTAAAACGGTTGCTCGGAAAATTTGATGAACTCTCCGAACAGGGAGAGGAGGTCAATATCCCCTTTATCGTCGGGGAAACTGTCACCGTTGTGGATGGCCCGTTCAACAGCTTCAGCGGTGTGATAGAAGAGATCAATGAAGAGAAGAAAAAACTGAAGGTAATGGTCAAGATCTTCGGACGGAAAACCCCGCTCGAGCTTGGCTTCATGCAGGTACAAAAAGAGTAGAGGCGCCATTCATGGCGACTCATGACAGTAGAGACGCGGTTTGCCGCGTCTCTCCAATAAAAATGTAAAATGGCAAAAGAAGTAGCTGGATTAATCAAATTGCAAATCAAGGGTGGCGCTGCCAATCCATCTCCTCCTGTGGGCCCTGCATTGGGAGCCAAAGGGGTGAATATCATGGAGTTCTGTAAGCAATTCAACGCCCGGACACAGGATAAAGGAGGGAAGATCATTCCCGTCATCATTACGGTATACAGGGACAAGTCGTTTGATTTTATCATCAAGACCCCTCCTGTCGCTGTACAACTCATGGAGGCTGTGAAATTGCAGAAAGGTTCAGCGGAACCGAACCGTGTGAAGATAGGATCGGTGACCTGGGATCAGGTAAAACGGATCGCAGAAGATAAAATGCCCGACCTCAATGCATTCACGATAGAATCGGCCATGATGATGGTTGCCGGAACCGCACGAAGCATGGGTATCACCGTAACCGGAACGTCTCCATTGTAAAAAAAGAAAATATATGACGAAAGTAACCAAGAAGAGGAAAGCAGCTTTTGAAAAGTTTGACCGGGAAGCTGTATACCCGCTGAACGATGCTATCAGGATTGTCAAAGAAATTACCGATACGAAATTTGATTCTTCAGTTGATATAGACATCCGCCTGGGTGTTGACCCCCGTAAGGCGAACCAGATGGTTCGTGGTACTGTGACGCTTCCACACGGGACCGGGAAAACCATCCGGGTACTGGTGTTGTGTACACCCGATAAGGAGGAGGAGGCCAAATCGGCCGGTGCCGACTATGTCGGGTTGGATGAATACATTGATAAGATCAAGGGTGGCTGGACCGATGTTGACGTAGTCATCACCATGCCCAGCATCATGGCAAAAGTGGGTGCGCTCGGGAAGATCCTGGGTCCCCGCGGATTGATGCCGAACCCGAAAACCGGAACCGTCACCATGGAGGTTGGAAAAGCCGTTCAGGACGTTAAAGCCGGGAAGATCGATTTCAAAGTAGACAAATTCGGCATCATTCACGCTTCGGTTGCCAAGGTTTCCTTTGAAGCCGGTAAGATCGAAGAGAACACCAGGGAGCTTCTTCACACTGTGATCAAACTGAAACCTGCTTCTGCCAAAGGGACTTATGTAAAAAGTATTTACCTCTCAAGTACCATGAGCCCGGGCGTGCAGGTGGAACCCAAATCTGTTACGGCTTAATTTTTCAGTAACCTGAACATTCAATAATGAAAAAAGAAGAAAAAAATCAGGTCATCGACTCTATGGCAGAGAGACTGAAAGAGGCCGAAATCTTTTACCTTGCCGACATCTCGGAACTGAATGTGGAGACTTCCGGAAAACTGCGACGGCTTTGCTTTAAACGCAATGTGCAGATGCAGATGATCAAGAATACCCTCCTCAAAAAAGCTATGGAGAAGAGCGGAAAGGAATTCGAACCTTTTTTCAGTGTCCTGAGCGGATCGACCTCGATTCTGTTTGCCGATGTCCCTAATGAACCGGCAAAACTGATCAAGGAGTTCCGCAGGACCTCCACCAAACCGATCCTGAAAGGAGCATGGGTGGAAGAGACCGTCTACCTTGGAGACGAACAGCTGGACGCCCTGGTGAATATCAAGTCGAAGAACGAACTGGTTGCAGATGTGATTGCACTGTTGCTGTCTCCTGCACGGAACGTTATTTCGGCATTGCAATCGGGCGGAACAACACTTTCGGGCCTGGTGAAGACCTTATCGGAAAAGCCCGGATAATTCGTGAGTTAAACAAAAAGAGTTATAAACCCTCCGGAAAGACCGGAAACCAAAACAACAATTGAAATGGCAGACTTAAAAGCTTTTGCTGAACAGTTAGTTAACCTGACCGTAAAAGAGGTCAATGAGTTGGCAGCGATCCTGAAAGATGAATATGGTATTGAACCGGCGGCTGCTGCTGTAGCTGTTGCTGGTCCTGCTGCCGGTGGTGCTGCTGAAGGCGGTGCTGCTGCAGAAGAGAAGAGCACGTTTGATGTAGTCCTGAAACACCCGGGACAGGCTAAACTGGCCGTAGTGAAACTGGTGAAAGAACTGACCAGTCTTGGTCTCAAAGAAGCTAAAGAACTCGTTGATGCTGCCCCAAAGGCGATCAAGGAAGGGATTAGCAAAGATGAAGCACAGGCATTGATGAACCAATTGACGGAGGCAGGTGCAGAGGTTGAAATTAAGTAGACTATACTTTCTCATTCCTAATCAGTTATAGACTTTCCCCGAAATGGGGGAAGTCTATAACTTGTTTTATTGAAAGTTAAATTAGTTTCGTAACCTGTCCTGCATCAGGGGACAAAAAAACCAAAGACCTTGGCTCCAAATAAATCCCAAAGAATCAGTTTCGCATCCATGAGGACAGCGGCTGAATATCCTGATTTTCTTGATGTCCAGATACAATCCTTCAAGGATTTCTTCCAGCTTGAAACCAATCCTGAAAACAGGGTTAACGAAGGTCTTTTCAAAGTATTCGCCGAAAATTTTCCGATTTCGGATGCCCGGAACAACTTCGTGCTGGAATTCCTTGACTATTTTATCGATCCCCCGCGTTACACCATCGAAGAGTGTATTGAACGCGGACTGACTTACAGTGTGCCGCTGAAAGCCAAACTGAAACTCTACTGCACTGATCCCGAACATGAAGATTTTGAGACCATCATCCAGGATGTCTACCTGGGTATGATTCCTTATATGACCCCCCGGGGCACATTTGTCATCAATGGAGCGGAACGGGTGATCGTTTCCCAGTTACACCGCTCACCCGGTGTCTTTTTCAGTACCAGCTACCATGCCAACGGTGTCCAGCTCTATTCAGCCAGGATCATCCCTTTCAAGGGATCCTGGATTGAATTTACCACCGATATCAACAACGTGATGTACGCATACATCGATCGGAAAAAGAAGCTGCCGGTGACCACCTTACTCCGTGCCATCGGATATGAAACAGACAAAGATATCCTGGAGATCTTCAACCTCGCCCACGAAGTGAAAGTGAGCAGGGCTACTCTCAAAAAAGCGGTGGGATCCAAACTGGCTGCCCGTGTTGTACGGGCCTGGATCGAAGACTTCGTGGATGAGGATACCGGGGAAGTGGTGTCCATTGAACGGACCGAAGTGCTCATCGAGCGCGAGACCATTCTGGAAGAGGAACATATTGATCTGATCCTGGATGCCGGCATCAAAACCATCCTGATTCATACGGAAGACTCCCTCACCACCGACTACTCGATCATCTTCAATACCTTACAAAAAGATCCGGCCAACTCAGAAAAAGAGGCTGTGGAATTCATCTACCGGCAATTACGAAATGCTGAACCTCCCGATGAGGAGACCGCCCGTGGCATCATCGAGAAGCTCTTTTTCTCGGACAAACGCTATGACCTGGGCGATGTGGGACGCTACCGGATCAACCGGAAACTGAATCTGAACACCCCGATGGAGACCAAGGTGCTGACCAAGGAGGATATCATCTCCATCATTAAGTACCTGATCGAGCTGGTGAATTCCAAAGCGGAAGTGGACGACATTGACCACCTCAGTAACCGTCGTGTGCGGACTGTCGGCGAGCAGTTGTACAACCAGTTTGGCGTTGGTCTCTCCCGCATGGCCAGAACCATCAGGGAACGCATGAATGTGCGGGATAACGAAGTTTTCACCCCGATGGACCTGATCAATGCCAAGACCCTTTCGTCAGTGATCAATACTTTTTTCGGAACCAACCAGTTGTCGCAGTTCATGGACCAGACTAATCCGCTGGCCGAGCTGACCCACAAACGCCGTATCTCGGCTCTCGGTCCGGGAGGTCTCTCCAGGGAACGTGCCGGATTTGAGGTGCGGGACGTTCACTACACCCATTACGGAAGGCTCTGTACGATCGAAACACCGGAAGGACCCAATATCGGTCTGATCTCATCGCTATGCGTCTACGCCAAGATCGACCGGCTGGGATTCATCGAAACCCCCTACCGGAAGGTGGTGGAAGGGAAGGTCATCCTGGATGAACCGCCCATCTACCTCACGGCAGAAGAGGAAGAGAACAAGATCATTGCGCAGGCGAGCACTCCGGCCGATGAAACTGGTGACCTTGCGGAGCAGCGTGTCAAAGTACGTTACCTTGCTGATTATCCGATCATTGATAAGACAAAGGTGGATATGATCGACATCGCCCCCAACCAGATAGCCTCCATTGCTGCATCACTGATCCCCTTCCTGGAGCATGACGATGCCAACCGGGCCCTTATGGGATCCAACATGATGCGTCAGGCAGTACCCCTGCTCAATCCGGAGGTGGCTATTGTAGGAACAGGCATTGAAGGGCTGGTCGCAGCCGACTCCCGGGTATTGATCAATGCCGAAGGGAACGGCACGGTGGAACGTGTAGATGCCAATGAGATCATGATCCGTTACGACCGCGACGAAAAGGAGCGGATGGTCAGCTTCGACGAAGACACAAAACTATATCAGCTGACCAAGTTTGCCCGCACCAACCAGAATACCTGCATCAATCTCCGTCCGATCGTGCGCAAAGGAGATCAGGTGGCTCAGGGGCAGGTGCTGTGTGAGGGGTATGCTACCCAGAATGGCGAACTGGCTCTGGGACGGAACCTTATGGTGGCTTTCATGCCCTGGAAAGGGTACAATTTTGAGGATGCCATCGTGATCTCAGAGAAGGTAGTGAAGGAGGATATTTTTACCTCCATCCATATCGAAGAGTTCACTCTGGAGGTACGCGATACCAAACGAGGGGTGGAAGAGCTTACCAACGACATCCCCAACGTCAGTGCAGAAGCCACTAAGGACCTGGATGAGAATGGTCTTATCCGGATCGGAGCCGAGGTGAACGAAGGCGATATCCTTATCGGGAAGATCACCCCGAAAGGGGAGAGCGATCCAACTCCGGAAGAGAAGCTGTTACGGGCCATCTTCGGCGACAAAGCGGGGGATGTGAAGGATGCTTCCCTCAAAGCGCCCCCGTCAATGAAGGGTGTGGTGATCGATAAAAAACTCTTCTCCCGGATCATCAAGGACCGGAAAGCCAAGGTGAAGGAGAAGGAAGACCTGAAGAAGATCGATGACGAGTTTCTGAAAGAAGAGACGAAACTGAAGGGTAAACTGGTGGAGAAACTCGGAACCCTGGTCAACGGAAAAATATCTCAGGGTGTCTACAATAATTTCAAAACAGAGATCATTCCGAAAGGCACTAAGTTCTCCGCAAAGGTCCTGCAGGACGTGGATTACAATACGGTGAATCCAAACAAGTGGACTACCGATAAGGAGAAGAACGATATGATCAAGGTATTGATCAACAACTTCATCATCAAGCATAAGGAGCTCCTTGGGCAGTATAACAGAATCAAGTTCACCTCCATGGTAGGCGATGACCTGCCGGCCGGGATCGTTCAGATGGCAAAGGTGTACATCGCCAAGAAACGGAAGCTGAAGGTGGGCGATAAGATGGCTGGCCGTCACGGGAACAAGGGGATTGTGGCGAAGATTGTACGGGAAGAGGATATGCCCTTCCTGGAAGACGGAACACCGGTCGACATTGTCCTGAACCCGCTTGGGGTGCCCTCCCGTATGAACCTCGGACAGATCTACGAAACCATCCTCGGATGGGCCGGGAAAAACCTGGGTATGCGATTCACCACCCCCATTTTCGACGGGGCCACACAGGATCAGATCAACGACTACCTGCGCCAGGCAAACCTGCCCGAGAACGGGAAAGTATATCTCTATGACGGTCTCAGCGGTGTACGTTTCGACCAGCCAACTACGGTAGGTTACATCTACATGATGAAACTTCACCATATGGTCGATGACAAGATGCATGCCCGTTCCATTGGTCCCTACTCTCTCATCACCCAGCAGCCGCTTGGCGGGAAGGCCCAGTTCGGTGGTCAGCGTTTCGGTGAAATGGAGGTCTGGGCGCTTGAGGCGTTTGGCGCTGCCAACATCCTCCTGGAGATCCAGACAGTGAAATCCGATGATGTCATCGGACGTGCCAAGGCATATGAAGCGATTGTGAAAGGGGACAACATGCCTGTACCCGGCATCCCCGAATCCTTCAATGTGCTGGTCCACGAGCTTCGTGGTCTCGGACTCAACGTCAATTTTGACTAGGGGTCCTGGTAGTTAACAATCAGATTAGTAATCGACAATCAACAACCATATGGCTTTTAGAAAAGACGGACCCATCACCAGCGGATTCTCTAGTATCACGATCAGCCTTGCCTCTCCGGAGAAGATCCTGGAGCTGTCGAGCGGTGAGGTACTGAAACCCGAAACCATCAACTACCGGACATACAAACCCGAACGTGATGGTTTATTCTGCGAACGGATTTTCGGTCCGGTTAAAGACTGGGAATGTCATTGCGGGAAATACAAGCGGATCCGGTATAAGGGGATCGTGTGCGACCGGTGTGGTGTGGAGGTGACTGAGAAGAAGGTCCGGCGCGAACGGATGGGACATATCCAGCTGGTGGTCCCTGTAGCCCATATCTGGTTCTTTCGCTCACTACCTAATAAAATCGGCTCCCTGCTGGGACTGCCTACCAAAAAGCTGGAGTCGATCATCTACTATGAAAAATATGCAGTCATTAATCCTGGAATTCTGAGGGAGCAGGGAATCAACTACCTGGACTTCCTTTCGGAAGAGGAGTATTTCGACATTCTCGACAGGATTCCTCCGGAGAACCAGTACCTGGACGACTCCGATCCCAACAAATTCATCGCCAAGATGGGCGCCGAAGCGCTTTGCGACCTGCTCGCCCGGCTGGATCTGGATAAAGAATCATTTGATCTGCGGCATAAAGCCAACACTGAAACATCACAGCAACGGAAGGGTGAAGCCTTGAAGCGGTTACAGGTGTTTGAAGCGTTCCGTGACGCACAGAAGAGGCTGGAAAACCATCCCGAGTGGATGATCGTGAAGGTGGTCCCGGTGATCCCACCCGAATTGCGGCCCCTGGTACCTTTGGATGGCGGACGTTTTGCCACTTCCGACCTGAACGACCTGTACCGGCGTGTGATCATCCGGAACAACCGGTTGAAAAGACTGATCGAGATCAAAGCACCGGATGTGATCCTGCGCAACGAAAAACGGATGCTTCAGGAAGCGGTGGATTCCCTGCTGGATAACTCCCGGAAAGCGAGCGCAGTAAAAACAGAATCGAACCGGGCACTGAAATCCCTCAGCGACAGTCTGAAAGGGAAGCAGGGCCGGTTCCGCCAGAACCTGCTCGGGAAGCGTGTCGATTACTCCGGCCGTTCGGTCATCGTGGTAGGTCCGGAACTTAAACTGAACGAATGCGGATTGCCCAAAGAGATGGCATCCGAGTTATATAAGCCATTTATTATCCGGAAGATGCTGGAACGCGGCATCGTCAAAACGGTGAAGTCGGCAAAGAAGATCGTCGACCGGAAAGATCCTGTCGTATGGGATATCCTGGAGAACATCCTGAAGGGTCATCCCGTGCTGCTGAACCGTGCTCCAACGCTGCACCGCCTTGGCATCCAGTCGTTCCAGCCCAAGCTGATCGAGGGGAAAGCCATTCAGCTGCACCCGCTGGTTTGCACGGCGTTTAATGCCGACTTTGATGGGGACCAGATGGCTGTGCATGTCCCCCTCGGGAATGCAGCCATTCTCGAAGCACAATTGCTGATGCTCGCCTCACATAACATCCTCAATCCGGCTAACGGAGCCCCCATCTCAGTTCCGTCGCAGGATATGGTGCTCGGTCTGTATTACATGACCAAGGCTCGTACCGGAACCCCTGACAGCCTGGTTCCCGGAGAGGGAATGACCTTCTACTCCCCTGAAGAGGTGATCATTGCCTACAACGAAAAACAGGCTGATCTGCACGCCGTTATCAAGGTGAGGATCACCACCAGAGAAAATGGTCAGCCTGTAACCAAACTCATGGAGACCACAGTGGGTCGCGTTCTGTTTAACCAGGTGGTACCGGAAGAGTTTGGATACATCAACCAGTTGCTGACAAAAAAGGCGTTGCGCGACATCATCGGGCAAATCCTGAAAAAGACCGGAACAGCCAAGACGGCCAAGTTCCTCGACGACATCAAAGACCTGGGATTTACCATGGCTTTCCAGGGAGGACTCTCCTTCAACCTGGATGACGTCATCGTTCCGGAGATCAAAGAACACCTGATTGAGGATGCAGTGGCTGAAGTGGATGAGGTGGTGGGTAACTACAACATGGGCTTCATCACCAACAACGAACGGTATAACCAGATCATCGATATCTGGACCCATACCAATTCCAAGCTGACTATCACCCTGATGAACCAGCTGGCAAGCGATAAACAGGGGCTGAACCCGGTATACATGATGCTCGATTCAGGTGCCCGGGGATCCAAGGAACAGATCCGTCAGCTTTGCGGGATGCGTGGTCTGATGGCCAAGCCTCAGAAGTCCGGTGCATCAGGTGGGGAGATCATTGAAAACCCGATCCTCTCCAACTTCAAGGAGGGACTTTCGGTACTGGAATACTTTATCTCCACCCACGGTGCCCGGAAGGGGTTGGCTGATACGGCTCTGAAGACTGCCGACGCGGGTTATCTGACACGGCGTCTGGTGGATGTGGCCCAGGATGTGATCATTTCTGAAGCGGACTGCGGAACGCTCCGGGGACTGACCATCACGGCGCTGAAGAAACAGGAAGAGGTGGTAGAGACGCTGTACGACCGGATTCTGGGTCGCGTGACCCTCCATGATGTATTTCATCCCCAGACAGGTGACGTGATTATCAGTGCCGGGCAGGAGATCACCGAAGAGGTAGCTGCCGTGATTGAAGGATCCCCGATAGAAGGGGTAGAGATCCGGTCGGTACTGACCTGTGAATCGAAAAAAGGGGTATGCGCCAGGTGTTACGGACGGAACCTGGCGACAGGGCGACTGGTTGAGAAGGGTGAAGCGGTCGGGGTGATCGCGGCCCAATCAATCGGAGAGCCCGGAACCCAGCTCACCCTCCGTACATTCCACGTTGGTGGTGTGGCCGGTGTGAACATCACAAGTGCTTCCCGGATCCAGGCCAAATACGATGGTATCCTGGAGATTGAAGAACTTCGATCCTTGCCCTTTGAACCTGAGACAGGTAATTCGTATGAAGTTGTCATTGGCCGGTCTGCTGAAATGCGGATCGTCGATAAAACGACCCGGATTGCCCTGACTTCCTCTCATATTCCTTACGGTGCTCGTCTCTACTTCAAGAATGGGGCGATTGTCAAGAAAGAGGAACTGATCAGTGAATGGGATCCCTATAACGCCTTGATCCTTTCTGAAGTAGCCGGAATCATCAGTTTCGAGAGCATCCAGGAAGGGGTGACATACCGCGTAGAGTCGGACGATCAGACGGGATACAACGAGAAGGTGATCATCGAATCCCGCCAGAAGGCGAAGAATCCTGCTATCAACATCGTGGATGCCAAAGGAGAGATCATCAAGACCTACGACCTTCCGGTGGGGTCCCATATCATGGTAGAGAATAATGCCAGGATCAAAGCCGGTATGGTGCTGGTGAAGATCCCAAGAGCTGTCGGTAAAGCCGGTGACATCACGGGTGGACTGCCTCGTGTGACCGAGCTTTTTGAAGCCCGGAACCCATCAGATCCGGCGATCGTTTCCGAGATCGATGGGGTGGTTTCCTTTGCCAAGAAGCTGAAGCGGGGTAACCGTGAGGTGATCATCACTTCCAAAACAGGGGAAGAGAAGCGCTACCTGGTGCCAACCACCAAACAGATCCTGGCTCAGGAGAATGATTATGTAAAAGCGGGCACCCCACTTTCAGACGGTGCCCTCACGCCCAGCGATATCCTGGCTATCAAGGGGCCAATGAAGGTGCAGGAGTATATCGTGAACGAGATCCAGGAAGTATACCGTCTCCAGGGGGTGAAGATCAATGACAAGCATTTTGAAACGATCGTTCGTCAGATGATGCGGAAGGTGGAAGTGGAAGATCCGGGAGATAGCCGTTTCCTTGAAGGAGAACTCGCGAACAAGATCGACTTCCAGGATGAGAACGACTGGATTTATGGCAAAAAGGTAGTTGAAGATCCCGGTGATTCACAGACACTCAAACCGGGTCAGATCATCAGCGCGCGAAAACTTCGGGATGAGAATTCCCATCTCAAGCGGAAAGACCTGAAACTGGTCGATGCACGGGATGCTAAACCAGCTACAGCCCGCCAGGTACTCCAGGGGATTACCCGGGCTTCGCTCCAGACTAAGAGCTGGATCTCGGCAGCCTCTTTCCAGGAGACCACCAAGGTGCTGACCCAGGCGGCTATCAATGCCCGCCAGGATGATCTGGCCGGACTGAAAGAAAATGTGATCGTTGGTCACCTGATCCCTGCCGGTACCGGACTTCGTGATTATGAAGACCTCATCGTTGGCAGCAAAGAGGAGTATGAAAACCTCTTGGCATCCAAGGAAGAGTAATAAAAAACAAGGCCATGCAAGAAAAAACCAATCCGCAGCAGCAGCTCAATATTGAGCTTACCGATGATATTGGGGAAGGAATCTATTCCAACCTTGCCATCATCACGCACTCTCCTTCGGAATTTATTATTGACTTCGTCAAGATGATGCCCGGCATCCCCAAAGCAAAAGTAAAGTCAAGGATCATTCTGACGCCCCAGCATGCCAAGCGACTCTACAAAGCGTTGAAGGACAACATCGGGAAATACGAAGCGATGCATGGAGAGATCAAAGATGCCGGCGGGGAGATGCCCTTTAACCTGGGAACTCCGACGGCGCAAGCATAGGGATGTTACGTTGTAGGGGCAATTCATGAATTGCCCCTACAACGATGAATTTCCATTTCCATTACTTTTTTTTATACTTTCGTTCGGTCGTTTTTCATGGAACAGATCCGAAAAATTATATTGTTCGGGGCCGGGAATGTGGCTTCCCATCTCTCGAAAGCTCTTGTCAGAAAGGGCTTTTCAATCGTTCAACTGGTTAACCGGTCGCCTGAATCAGGGAGGCAGCTTGCCGTCACGATAGGTGCCCGCTTTGCCGGCACACTCGAAGAAGTAGTACCCGATGCCGATTTATACATCCTGGCGGTGAGCGACGCCGCTATACCCGAAATCGCTGCATCGCTGCGCGTTCAGCAGGGGATCGTCGTTCATACGTCCGGCTCAGTCAATATGGACGTACTCCGGCCATCATCCGGTAAGATCGGAGTGTTTTATCCGTTGCAGACCTTCCGTAAAGGGAAACGAATTTCGTTCAACCGGGTACCCATCTGTGTGGAAGCCAACCGACCTGGAGTGGAAGAGGCTCTCCTGCAGCTGGCCGGGCAACTCAGCTCCAATGTCCATAGGATTACTTCCGAGCAGCGGCATATCCTGCACCTGACAGCTATTTTTGCCGGTAATTTCACCAATTACCTCTATGCCATCGCCGAAGACCTGTTGATCCAGTACGGAATTCCCTTTGAGCTGCTAAAGCCACTCATCCACCAAACGGCTGCCAATGCAAGACATGCCGATCTGTACAGCCTGCAGACAGGTCCTGCTATCCGGGACGACCGGGCGGTTATCGAGAACCACCTGGAGCTGCTGAAGGACCATCCTGTTTACCGCGAGATCTATGAACTGATTACCCATTGTATCATTCGACATAAAAACCAACATGGCAAACTATAAAGCCCAACTCCAGAAGATCACTACTTTCATTTTCGATTACGACGGGGTGCTTACCGAAGGGATGATCATCATGACAGAGCACGGGGAGGCACTTCGGATCTCCAATATCAAAGATGGATACGCCCTGCAGCTCGCGGTCAAAAAAGGCTACCGGGTGGCCATCATTTCGGGTGCCAAATCAAAATCCATGTCGCACCGGTTACATGCATTACGGATCACAGATGTATTTCTGGGTATTGGGAACAAGCTTGACACTTTTCATAACTACCTGAAGGAAAATAACATCACTCCTGCCGAGGTCCTTTTTATGGGCGATGATATCCCCGATTATCAGATCATGAAAGAGGTGGGGATGCCGACCTGTCCCTCCGACGCGGCAGAAGAGATCAAGGCAGTTGCTGCCTACATCAGCCATATGCCCGGAGGGAAAGGGTGCGTAAGGGATGTCGTGGAGCAGGTGATGAAAGTTCAGGGTAAATGGATGAATGATGACGCATATACATGGTAAAAAGATGACGATCGTGGGATGGATGACGGGTATCGCCCGGTTCATCCGCTTCCCGAACCTGGTAATCGTCGTGCTGATCGAGTTTCTGCTTCGCTACGGCGTACTGAAACCGATCCTTTTCAGCGACCATCCGGAACTGATGACCGGCATGCCCGATTTCATTATTTTCGTCGTCGTAACGATCCTGCTTGCGACCGGTGGGTATATCATCAACGACTACTTCGACCTGAAGATCGACCAGGTCAACCGACCGGATAAAGTGGTTGTATCGCGACTGGTAGCTCCCCGGATGGCCATGAAGATACATATCCTGTTGAATGTCATTGCCGTTTTACTGGGATTTTACCTGGCGTACCGTGTCCGCTCACTCTGGTTCGGACTCCTCTTTCCCTGCGGAGCGTTCTTTTTCTGGTTTTATTCGGCCCGATGGAAACAGCTGCTGATCTGGAAAAACCTGATCGTGGCCTTCATCTCCGCTTCCCTGATCCTGTTGGTTTTACTCTTCGAATTCTTCCATCTCCGTCTCTTTCCGGAATATTTCTCCTCGGTGGTCGGAGACCTGAAGGCCGTCTTCCGGATTTTCGTAGCTTATGCCGTTTTTGCCTTCCTGGTCAGCCTCTTCCGCGAGATCATCAAGGATATGGAAGATATCAGGGGCGATAGTAAATATGGGACACGGTCCATTCCATCCGTGGTCGGGATCGGGTGGTCGAAGGTGGTGGTGATCGTACTGGTACTGGGAACGATGGTGCTGCTGGGGTACAGCCAACTGGTGATTTACCGGCTGGGTATGGAGTTTTTGTTCTGGTATTTTCTGGTTGCCGTTCAGATTCCGGCAATCCTTTTAGTCGTACTGGTTCTCCGGGGCAACAAACGGGAGGATTTTCATGTCGCAAGCGGAATTGCCAAGTTGATCATGTTTACCGGAATCCTCTCTTTGCTGGTGTTATCTTTGAGTTATTGATATGATAAACAAAAGATTACAAGATTTCAACATCGTGCTGGCCTCCCGGTCCCCCCGCAGGCAATACCTGTTGAAGGAGCTGGGACTTGATTTTGAAATCATCTCAACGGATGTCAATGAAGAGTATCCAGATACCCTGTCTCCTTCTGAAATTGCAATCTTCCTGGCAGAAAAAAAAGCGGAAAATTTTGACACTGCCCGTATGCATGAAAAAATGATCATCGTAGCCGCTGATACCGTTGTTTCGCTCGAAGGGGAGATCCTGGGGAAGCCTCGAGATCATGAAGAGGCGACGACCATGCTGAAAAAACTATCCGGAAAACAGCATGCGGTGATCACCGGTGTATGTATCAAGTCAAAGACGAAAAAAACGTGTTTTGAAGTCACATCGAAGGTCTGCTTCAAGGAGCTGTGTGACGAAGAGATCGACTATTACATCAACAATTTCCGCCCGTACGATAAAGCCGGCGGGTATGGCATCCAGGAGTGGATCGGGTACATCGGGATTTCCAGGATCGAAGGGTCCTTTTTCAACGTCATGGGCCTTCCTGTGAAAGAGGTGTACGAGGAGCTGCTAAAAAATTATTCCTACCTTTGCTGAGTTAGATCGGCCTTGACATGCAGGATAAGCCCCTGATTTTCGTTACCAATGATGATGGCGTCACCGCCCCGGGTTTGCGTGCCCTGATCGATGTGGTCAAACCCATGGGGAAGGTGGTGGTGATTGCTCCCGACAACCCCCGGTCGGGCACTGCACATGCCGTCACGATGAACCAACCGCTGCGCCTCAACCAGATCCGCAAGGAAACCGATTTTGAGGAGTACAGTTGCAACGGAACACCTGCCGACTGTGTCAAACTCGCCTATAAAGTGGTTCTGGGACGTCATCCCGATCTGCTGGTCTCAGGCATCAACGACGGGTCGAACTCTTCTATTAACATCATCTACTCGGGGACGATGGCTGCCGTATTTGAAGGAGCGATGGCAGGTGTTCCATCTATCGGCTTTTCACTGCTCCGGGACGGGATGGATACCGATTTTTCCGCTGCGGGGATCTATGCCGGACGGATTATACGGACAGTGATGTCGGAACAGATGCCTGAAGGGGTCTGTCTGAACGTGAACATTCCTCATCTTCCGTTGGACCAGATCAAAGGAGTGAAAATTTGCCGTCAGGCCGGAGGGACCTGGTTGGAAGATTTCGACATCCGGAAAGATCCGAAAGGGAGGGATTATTTCTGGTTAAAGGGGATCTTTGCCAGAATCGGCGACGGGGAGGACACCGATGAGTATGCCCTGGAGCATCGCTACGTGTCGATCGTACCGGTCAATTTTGATTTCACCGATTACGAAGCCATCAACCTGTTGAAGCGGTGGGATTTCACTTTTTAAAAGAACCATGAAGTTTTACATTATCGCCGGGGAAGCATCTGGGGATCTGCACGGATCAAACTTGATGGGTGCCTTAAAGGAGCGTGATCCGGACGCTGTGTTCCGGTGCTGGGGAGGGGACCTGATGCAACAGGCAGGAGGAGAACTGGTGAAGCACTACCGCGACCTGGCCTTTATGGGTTTCTGGGAAGTGCTTGTTCACCTTCGCACCATCACCGGGAACCTTCGCTTCTGCGAACAGGATATCCTGGCTGTAAAACCCGACGTGCTCATCCTGATCGACTACCCCGGCTTCAACCTGCGGATTGCCAGATTTGCCAAGCAGAACGGCATCAGGGTTTTTTACTACATCTCCCCACAGCTCTGGGCATGGAAGAGTTCACGGGTCAGGATCATCCAGGAGTGCGTGACCCGGATGTTTGTGATCCTTCCTTTTGAAGAGGCTTTTTATAAAAAATATCACTACCCGGTCGATTTTGTGGGCCATCCGTTGCTGGATGTCATCCGGGAAGGCAGGAGATCCACTGACAGGGATGCATTCCTGAAGCGGAACAACCTCCCGGAGAAGCCTGTTATTGCCTTTCTCCCGGGCAGCCGGAAACAGGAGATCCGCATCATGCTGAAACGAATGCTGGAGGTAGTCCCCGCTTTTCCAGGATTCCAGTTTGTGGTTGCAGGAGCCCCGGCTATCGATCCCAATCTGTATTCAAGTGTGATTGGAGATGCTACGGTATCCGTGATTTTCGACCAGACGTACGACCTGGTGGAACATGCCGAGGCGGCCCTTGTCACCTCCGGAACTGCCACACTGGAGACGGCCCTCCTGGGGACACCAGAGGTGGTGTGTTACCGGGGCAGTGCACTCTCCTTCTGGATTGCCCGCAGGATCGTGCATGTTCCCTATATCTCCCTGGTGAACCTGATCATGGGACGGGAGGTAGTTAAGGAGTTGATACAGCACCAGCTTACCCGCCAGAACCTGATCCGCGAATTGCTGCAGCTGTTTGATCCGGACAGCAGGATGCGGATGAAACAAGAATTTAACGAGCTTAGAAAGAAACTCGGAGGTATCGGGGCCTCTTCGCGGACAGCAGAACTGATGATACAATATTTGCGTGATAAATAAGTTAACTTAAAAAAGAAACAGCTAATGAAAATGACTACTACATTCAGAAGGTCTTCCCTGATCTTAATTTTCCTATGGATTTGTTCGGCCACCCTCATGGCTCAGATCGGAGGAGTTGGGGAAGCACAGAAAAAAGAGCAACAAAATCAGCCGATCATCCCCAGGACCATTGATACCATTCCGCTCTCGGTTCCCTTTCATAAGAAGGAGTTAACGGAAGAGGAAAAGAAGGCTCAGCAATTCTTTTCGGAGGGAGTAAAGAAGGCAAAAGAAAGCGACTACACCGGAGCAATCGAGGACTTTACACAATCGCTGACGTTCGTTAAAAGTTGGAATACGTATATGAAACGGGGGTATGCCTATTTACTGACAGGAGAGTTCCCTCTTGCGTTACAAGACTTTACAGAGGTGATGCAGCTCTCACCATCAAACAAAGATGCACTATTCGGATTAGCTGTTGCCCGGTTTGAGATGAAGGACTATGATGGGGCAGAGGGGGAACTGAAGAAGTACACCGAGTTGGTGAATAACAATCCGGATGCCTATAATTACCTGGCTGCCATTTGCTTTATTCGACAGGATTACATGTGTGCGCTGCAAAATTACTCACAGGTTATCCGTTATGATTCCACTTTTACGGATGGCTATGCCAACCGGGCCATGATCAGGCATTACTTACGGGATTATAAGGGAGCTCTGGAGGATTACGATATAGCTCAAAAGCAAAATCCTTACAGCAAAAAAATCTACAATAACCGGGCGGCTACCGAGATGATGTTGAAGGATTATCAGAAGGCGCTGGTAGATTTCAACCATGCCATCGAGTTGGATTCGGTATATGCGGATGCATACAATAACAGGGGACGAGTTCGTTTTTACATGGGGGATACCGAAGGGGCCTGTTCCGACTGGCATAAAGCCCTCTCATTCGGAATAGAGGCATCGCGCGACCTGATTATCAAGAATTGCAAATAGACCTTTCCGTTCCGAATTTTTTCCTCATGCGTAAGATTCTGCTGGCCGGATTCGTGGTTATAGCCCTTGCCCTCCACGCGCAGCAGACGCAGAAAGAGTTGATCGCCAGCGGGATAAACAAGGCCAAACTGGGAGATTACCAGGCCGCTCTGAGCGATCTCACGGAAGCGATCCGGTTGGACAGCACGGAGGCAGAACCCTGGTATAACCGGGGTATTGTTAAGAGTGAGCTGAAGGATTATCACGGGGCGATCGATGATTTCTCAACCGTTATAGCTATTTCACCTACGTATGCTGAACCCTGGTACACCAGGGGAGTGGCGAAAGATTACCTGCAGGACTATGCCGGAGCCATACTGGATTATTCCAAAGCGATCTCCCTGAAAGCGGAGTACCCGGAAGCCTATCACAACCGCGGACTGGCCCGGTTTGATCTGGGATTCTATGATGAAGCTATCCAGGATTTTACACGGGCTATAGCTTTTTCCCCCGGATTTGCCGAGGCCTATTATAACCGGGGACTCGCACGATTCAGCAACGATCAGTTCCGGGAAGCGATCCATGATTTCAATGAGGCGATCGACCTCGATCCCCGTCAGGCTGAGTATTTTACCAGCCGTGGGGCAGCTAAAGCGTCTCTCGGGGATTACCAGGAAGCGATCATCGATCTGAATGAAGCGATCTATCTCCGCCCGAACGATTGTAATCCGCGGCTTAACAAGGCCCTTGCCTTCATGTACCTGAAGCAGTACCGGGAGGCGGAAGAGGTCTACACGGAAATCATCGGCCTTGATCCGCGCCAGACGGAGGCTTTCCTGAAACGGGGTGTAGCCCGTCAATACCTGGACGATCTGATCGGGGCGTGTGATGACTGGAATACCGCTCTCTCCCTTGGTTCGGAAAAGGCCAGGGAATACCTTGAAAAATTTTGTGACCACTGAGGTTTAACTTTTTCCCCTTGTTCCTGATTAACGGGAAAGGAAAGAGGAACGATCCCGGTGAATGCATGGAGTCCCCTGCCATTGGTACGTCTGCTGATCCCGTTTGCGGGCGGGGTGATCTGTGCCGTGATGAAGCCGGACTGGACGCCAGAAGAGATCGGTTTGATCGGGATATGTGG
>QYQJ01000013.1 GCA_007280875.1 Bacteroidota bacterium | reverse complement strand
GGCTTAGGCATTGAAGAATTGCCATGGATTGCACATAGATTGCCATGGATTGCACAGGATTGCAAGGATAGTTATCGAATTTCCTGTAATTTTGGTTGAAACTTAATGGATCCCTATGAACAAGATTGGTAAAAAAGCCTTTCTAAAAGAAGAGGTCAAGCACATTGACGTCAAAACAATTGATTCGACCCCGATCATTGATGCGATGCGCGATATGTCATTTACATCCAGGGATACAGCTTCAGCAGCGGATATCATGAATCGCATGATCAAGGACGAAGGATGTACAATTTTTCTCACTCTTGCAGGAAGCACGAGTGCTGGGGGATGTATGCAGGTTTATGTGGACATGGTCAGGTATAACATGGTGGATGCCATTGTGGCAACCGGCGCCTCAATCGTGGATATGGATTTTTTCGAAGCTTTGGGTTTCAAACACTACAAAGGTTCTCTATACGCCGATGACAAACAACTCCGTGCCCATTACATCGACCGTATTTACGATACCTACATTGATGAAGAGGAACTTCAGGTATGTGATATGACTATTGCGAAGATTGCCGATTCTCTGGAGCCGAGGCCCTATTCCTCCCGTGAGTTCATATGGGAAATGGGACGTTACCTCACCAGACATGCGGCAAAAAAAGATTCGCTGATACAGACCTGTTTCGAGCACAAGGTCCCCATTTTCTGTCCGGCCTTCAGTGACAGCAGTGCGGGTTTCGGACTAGTCAGGCATCAATGGGATCATCCCGGACGGCATCTCTCCCTTGACTCTGTGGCCGACTTCCGGGAACTGACTATGATTAAGATGGCCGCCGGTGAATCCGGACTTTTCATGATCGGTGGTGGCGTACCGAAGAACTTTATTCAGGATACCGTAATTTGTGCTGAAGTCCTGGGGAAAGATGTTCCCATGCACAAATATGCCGTGCAAATTACTGTTGCCGATCCCCGCGACGGAGCCTGTTCCAGTTCCACGCTGAAGGAAGCATCATCCTGGGGGAAAGTGGACACCCTTTATGAGCAGATGGTTTATGCAGAAGCGACTTCTGTCGTTCCACTCATCATTAGTTACGTGTATCACAAAAAGGATTGGAAAAAACGCAAACGATACAACTGGAATGACCTCTATGTGAAATAATCCATGCGCAATCCATGTGCAATAAATGCGCAATCCATGTGCAATCCATGCGCAATTCTTTAATATCCCAGTATCTTCAACATCGACTTATAGCTCTGCTCTTTGGAGAACAGTTTGGTGACATACTCGTTGTTTTCATCCAGATCTATTAAAACATGTTTGGGAGCCGGGGTGAGGCAATGCTGGATCCCGCCATACCCTCCTATGGATTCCTGGTAGGCCCCGGTATGAAACAGGCCGATGTACAGGAGTTGTTCCTGATTGAACCTGGGCAAGAAAACAGCGTTTGAATGGGCTTCGGCGTTGTAATAGTCTTCGCTGTCGCACGTCAATCCGCCGAGGAACACCCGTTCGTATTCAAGATCCCAGTTGTTGACTGCCAGTAATATAAACCGCTGCTGAATCGCCCAGGTATCCGGAAGAGTGGTCATGAAGGAGCTGTCGATCATGTTCCAGATCTCCCGGTCGTTCTGTCTCTTTTGATTCAGAATACTGAAAAGAACTGCTCCGCTTTCACCTACTGTATAAGATCCGAACTCAGTAAATATATCGGGTTCAGGCACATTATTCCGGTCGCACATACTCTTGATCTGCGCAATGATCTCTTCAGCCATATAGTCATACTCATAATTGTAGGCGAGTGAATTCTTGATCGGGAATCCCCCTCCGATATTCAGCGAATCCAGTTCGGGGCACTCTTTCTTTAATTCGCAGTATACGTTGACACTTTTATGTAACTCGTTCCAGTAGTAAGCAGTATCCTTAATTCCTGTATTGATGAAAAAATGCAGCATCTTGAGTTCATACTTCGGATTATTCTTGATCTTCTCCAGGTAAAGCGGGACCACATCGACATACCGGATCCCCAATCTGGAGGTATAAAAATCGAACTTGGGCTCCTCCTCGGATGCAATGCGAATTCCCAGTTTCATCTTTTGGGGGACCGACTCATAGGCATCGATCTCGGGGATATTGTCCAGAACCGGAATGGTGTTCACAAAGCCGTTGTTGATCAGGTTGGCAATGTACTCCAGGTACAGCTCCCGCTTGAAGCCATTGCAGATGATGAAATTCTCCTTATCCAGAAGTCCGCGTGCCTGCAGATCTTCAATGATCGGAATATCGAAAGAAGATGAGGTCTCGATGTGGATATCATTCTTCAGCGCCTCTTCCAGTACAAAACTGAAATGTGAACTCTTTGTGCAGTAACAATAGTGGTAATCGCCCTGGTAATCTACCTTCGCCATGGCTACATTAAAGAGCCGTTTGGCTTTCTGGATCTGACTGCTGATTTTCGGAAGGTAGGAGATCTTCAATGGTGTACCGTACTGCTTGATGATATCCATTAACGGAACATTATTGAAATAGAGCTCATTGTCGAGCACTTTGAACTCCTCCTGGGGAAAATCAAAGGACTGTTCAATCAGGTCGATGTACTTGTTTTTCATCGGAAATTAGTATAATGTAACTCACTTACATTGGTAATAATTTTGCAATTCAGGTGAGTTACTTTGTAAATAACAAGCAAATATAATAAAGGTTTTTTATATTTGGAGGTGCCAATTGCAAACGACCGGACCATGGTCAACTTTCAACCCATCGAAGAGTTAAAGAAAATCGCTTCTTCAGGCTATGGACGCCAAAACGCCGATCGTCTGCTGGGGATTCTTCTGCAGAAACCGGAACTTTTTAACGACCTTGTGAGCATCTTCCTCTCGAACGAGGAGCCGGTAAGCCGGCGTGCCGCCTGGGCTGTGGATCTCTATGCCGAAATACATCCGGAGTTACTGATTCCGCTCATTGAGGAGATTGTGTCTGAACTTCCGCGGTTCGGGGAAGAGTCGGCAGGTGTGAGAAACCGTGGGGAGAAAATTCTAAAGCGGTTGTATCGAGATATTGAATAGAAAATTCTATCTTTGCACGCTCAAAAAAAATCCTTAAAATCTAGTTTTCATGCAAAATAAAGGCGTTATAAAGTTCTTTGCGATCATTTTTGCACTGGTATGTCTTTTCCAGTTATCTTTCACCTTTATCAGTTACCGGTATGCCAACAAAGCGGAGGCGTATGCCCACGCTCCCCAGGTGATGGAGCAAGCCGCCCGGATGGCTAAAGGAGATCAGCAACTGCAGGATTACCTCTATGATTCCATTGCGGGTTCCCGGTTGGAGTATTTTAATGATTCGCTTGCCAACAACAGCGTATTCAACATTCTGCTTAAAAAATATACCCTGAAAGAGGTCAAGGAACGGGAGATCAACCTGGGACTCGACCTGAAAGGGGGGATGAATGTCACCATGGAGGTCTCGGTTCCCGATATCATCCGTGCCCTCTCCGGTAACAGCCAGGACCTTGTTTTCAACCACGCCCTGAACCTGGCCCTGGAAAAGGAGAAGACCAGTACCGCCGATTTCGTGGATATCTTCGTCGAGTCGTTCCGGGAGACCGATCCCAACGCCAAACTGGCCTCCATCTTCAACACTATGGAACTGAAGGACCGGATTACCTATAACTCTACCAACGAGGAGGTGATCCAGGTGATCCGCGACGAGGTGAATGCAGCCATCGACCGTACCTTTAACATTCTGCGTACCCGTATCGACCGCTTCGGAGTTACCCAACCCAATATCAACCGGCTCTCGACCGCCCGGCGCATTCTGATCGAACTACCCGGTATTAAGGAACCAGAGCGGGTAAGAAAACTGCTTCAGGGAACTGCCCAGCTGGAATTCTGGGAGACTTACCAGTATCCCGACCTGTATACCTATTTCGCCGAGGCCAATAAACGGCTGGCTTCCCTGCAATCGGGCCAGAGTCAGGATACCACTCCTGCCCCCGAAACAGAAAAACCGGCCATGGGAGCTGAACCGAGCCTGCAACCATCCGGTAAAGAAAAAGTTGAAACGAAGGAAACGAAAGGGAAAGCGGCTATTGATACGACCCAGGAGAATGTTCTCCTGCAGCAGCTGGAACAGGACACCGGTGCCACATCAAAGGTCGGCCGGGAACAGCAATCGTTCGAAGAATACGCCAAGACCAATCCACTCTTTGCCTATCTGAATCCGGCTATCTATCAGAACAAGGAAGGACAGTATGTCCCCGGTCAGACCGCCATGGTCGGGCAGGCTTTTATCAAGGATACCGCCCGGATCAATTACATGCTCCGGCAGGCGACCGGACTAAATATTTTCCCGCGGGATATGAAACTTGCCTGGACCGTGAAATCGCGCGGCGACAGACCGGATATCCTGGAACTGGTAGCCCTGAAGGTAACCTCACGCGATGGGTCCCCTGCCCTGGGCGGCGAGGTGATCACCAATGCCCGCCAGGACTATGACCAGAATGGCCGTGTAGAGGTAACCATGAACATGAACGCTGAAGGGGCACGGATCTGGAAACGACTCACCGGTGATAACATCGGCAAGCAAATTGCCATTGTACTGGACGGGTATGTCCGATCCTATCCTAATGTCAATTCAGAGATCCCCAACGGGATGTCCTCCATCACCGGCGGCGAGATGAGCGTAGAGGAGGCACAAGACCTGGCCAACATCCTGAAAGCAGGAAAGCTGCCGGCACCGGCACGGATCGTTCAGGAGGAGGTGGTAGGACCCTCGCTGGGACGGGAATCGATCCGATCGGGATTGCTCTCCTTTGTCATCGCATTCATCATCGTTCTGATTTATATGTCGGTCTATTACGGCCGGGCCGGAAATGTCGCCGATATCGCCCTCTTTGCCAACGTCTTCTTTCTCTTTGGTGTGATGGCCTCCATTGGTGCGGTGCTCACCCTGCCCGGTATTGCCGGGATCGTGCTGACCCTGGCCATGGCGGTCGACTCCAACGTGATCATCTACGAGCGTATGCGGGAGGAGATCAGGGCCGGCAAGGGGATGAGACTGGTCGTCAAGGATGGTTTCCGCCATGCCTATTCGGCCATCATCGACAGCCACGTCACAACCATTCTTACCGGTATCGTTCTCTATGTATTCGGATCGGGCCCTGTTCAGGGCTTTGCAACCACCCTGGTGATCGGTCTCCTGCTGTCGCTCTTTACCGCGGTCTTTCTGGCACGACTCCTCTTTGAAGGGATGCTGGATCGCAATATGCACATCACGGTGGGAAACAAATATACACTCAACCTCTTTTCGAATCTGAGTTTCGACTTTGTTAAGCCCAGAAAAAAAACGTATCTGGCCTCCGCCCTGGTTATTGCTGTCGGGCTGGCGTTCATCGGCATCCGGGGACTGGATCCCGGAATCGATTTCACCGGTGGCCGCAGTTATGTAGTCCGGTTCGATCAGAACGTAGCTACCAACGATATCCGGGAATCGCTCAGGAAACAGTTCGGCGAATCGCCCGAGGTCAAGACATTTGGCCCTATGAGTCAGGTGAAGATCACTACAAAATACCTGATCGACGACCGCTCCATATCTGCCGATTCGATCGTAAATAGTACCCTGTTTGAAGGAGTTAAAGGGTTTTTTGCAAATGATCTTACTTACGGGGAGTTCAAATCCAGCGACCCGGGCAAGATCATCGGGGAGCTGAGTTCCCAGCGTATCGACCCGTCCATTTCCTATGCCCTGATCTGGCAGGCCGTATTTGCAGTCGGTTTTTCGCTCATCATCATCTTTATATACATCGCCATCCGGTTTAAAAACTGGCAGTACGGACTGGGAGGGGTGGTAGCGCTGTTTCACGACACCCTGATCATCATCGGGATGTTTGCTCTCTTCCACGGCATCCTGCCCTTCGGTATGGAGGTCGACCAGTCGTTCATCGCCGCTATCCTCACCGTGATCGGATACTCCATTATGGATACGGTCATCATCTTCGACCGGATCCGGGAATACAATACCCTTTATCCGAAACGCGATCTGGGTGTGAACATCAATGGCGCCATCAACAGTACCATGGGCCGTTCCATCAATACCTCGGGAACGACCTTCCTCACCCTGGTGGTGATCTTTATCTTTGGTGGCGAAGTGTTGAGAGGGTTCACCTTTGCCATGCTTATCGGGGTTATTGTAGGAACCTATTCCTCCATCTTTGTAGCCACACCCATAGCCTACGACATCATCTCCTGGCGGAAAAGGGTCAGAGAGAAGAAGGAGCTGGCAGCGAGTAAGCGGAGGAAGTAGTTAGTGGGCAGTTGGCAGTTGGCAGTTGCACTAAATTTGTATCTTTGTACGTTATTCAAGCGTATACCAGAGCCTCTGCTATGAGAATCCTGTTTTTTTTTCTGATTGGTTCCTTCCTTCTCGTTACCACGGGGGAAGTCACAGCCCAGAATAAGCATACCAAAGCGGCCGATGATACCTTTGCCGACCAGCAGTACTCCCTCGCACTTGAAAGATACCAGAAGGCCTATTCCAAGGTAAAGAAGAACCGGGAGGAACGGGACCGGATCTCCTTTCAGATAGCGGAATGTTACCGCCTGATGAACAATACCAAGCGGGCCGAGGTTTCGTACAAGCGGCTGACCGGAGACCGCTACCTGAAGAAGAATCCCAAAATCCTGCTTTACTACGCCGACATGCTGAAGGCCAATGGAAAATACGAAGAGGCCGTTGAGCAATATACCGCCTATAAAACGGAGGTTCCGGATGATCCGGCTGCCGACGCCGGGATTTCCACCTCAACGATGGCGCTGGAATGGATGGAAAATCCTTCCAAATATGGCGTTGAACTGCAGAAAAAGATCTGCACACGCGAGGACGATTTCGCTCCCGCTTATGCCGACCGGAATTTCAACTCCATCATTTTCACGTCCAACCGGGATGCATCTGTAGGAAAAGCCAATGATAACTGGACGGGGATGAAGTTTACCGACCTCTTCTTTGCCCGGAAGGACCGGAAAGGCGACTGGAACAATCCTGTTCCTGTTGACAATGACAAGGCGATCAATACGGAGGCGAATGAAGGAGCCGGGCAGTTCAACAGCCGCTTTACCAGCCTCTACTTTACACGTTGCTGGAATGAGCCGAAAAAAAAGAATGGATGCGGTATCTTCAAAGCCAGCCGTATCGGCGGCACCTCCTGGGGAGAGGCCACCCTGGTGGACCTTGGTGGGGATAGTACCATCGCCAACGGACATCCCACCATCTCATCCGATGAAAGTCTGATCATTTTCTCGTCTGACCGTCCGGGTGGTGTCGGCGGAAAAGACCTCTGGAAGATCACCAGAAAGGCCAAGAGCAGCGGATATACGCGCCCCATTAACCTGGGACCGGAAATCAATACCCCGGGTGATGAACTGTTCCCCTTCCTACGAAACGACACCCTCCTCTATTTTGCTTCCAATGGCCACCCCGGGATGGGAGGTCTGGATATTTTCATGAGCAGGGAGGCAGATGATACCTGGGGGCCTCCTGAAAACATGAAGTATCCGATCAACACACACGCCGACGATTTTGCCATTGTATTCAACATGATGGAGCCGGAAGAGGGCTTCTTTTCCTCCAACCGGCCGGGAGGCAGAGGAAAGGATGACATCTACTCCTTCCTTATTCCACCGGTTTATTTCACGCTGGAGGGATACATCATCGATGATCTTACCCTGCAACCCATCCCCGGAGTCCACGTTTCTATTATAGGAACCAACGGAAAAACAGCCACTTACAACACCGATGAGCGGGGACGCTATGTCTTCAACAAGAACCAGATCCTACCCAATACCACCTATGAGATCCTGATCACTAAAAAGGACTATTTCAATGAAAAAGCCACGGAAACTACCGTCGGACTGGAATCGAGCAAGGACCTGACCCGTGACTTTATCCTGAATCCGATTCCGAAGAAGCCTGTGGTGCTGCCCGATATCCTGTACGACCTGGCCAAATGGGATCTGAAGCCCCAGTTCCAGGATTCGTTGCAAGAACTCATTGCCACCCTCGATGCCAATGAGACCATCGTGATCGAACTGGCTTCGCATACCGACTCACGGGATACCGAGGAGCGCAACGACATCCTCTCCCAGCGCCGGGCACAATCGGTGGTCGACTACCTGATCAGCCGCGGGATCGACCCCGACCGGCTGGTGGCAAAAGGGTACGGTGAACGCGCACCCCGCAGCCTGATCAGGGATTATACCCGGGAAGGATACACCTTTAAAACCGGAACCATTCTCACCGATTCGGTGATCAACGCCCTGCCAAACACAGCTGTCAAAGAGGCAGCCCATCAGTTGAACCGACGGACCGAGTTCGCCATCCTCAGGAACGACTTCGTCCCTAAATCCCGGATACCCAACAAGCAAGGCCCATCCATCGAAATTGTTGTGGAGCCCGAAGAGAATAGCGTGCCTGTAACCCTGACCAAAGAGGAAAATTACGAAGCAATCTGCTACATGAATGGCATTACCTCTACATTCCAGTACGACCCGAGGGAAAAGGATTTTTACATCTCCCCGGCCGAAGCCATGCGGTTACTCACCAGCGGGGCCATTAACCGGAATGATTTTGTGGGAGATGCCACGCAGCTTATCGGAGAGGGATTCGTTGCCGATAAGGCCGTCATCAATATCCGGGAGATGCGCATTGGAAAGAATGTGGCCAGGGATCTGAAGGCAACCGTCAACCAGAAACTCAAGAACCAGATCTATTTCGGACCCGCTACCCTGCGGGAATTCGGAGCTTACAGTGTGGATCCCGCCGAGAATAAAATTATCTTTGAGTAACAGTTCAAAATATAACGAGCGGGGAGTCTCTTCCGGGAAAGAAGAGGTTCACTCTGCGATCAGGAAGCTCGATAAAGGACTCTTCCCGAAAGCTTTCTGCAAGATCCTCCCTGACACTGCAGGCGGAGATCCTGATTGGTGTACGATCATGCATGCCGACGGAGCCGGCACCAAATCCTCCCTGGCTTACCTGTACTGGAAAGAGACCGGTGATCTCTCTGTGTGGAACGGAATTGCCAGGGATGCCGTGGTGATGAACCTCGATGACCTGGCCTGTGTGGGAGCTCTTGACAATATCTTACTATCCAGCACGATTGGAAGAAACAAACACCGGATCCCGGGAGAAATCCTTCAAGCGATCGTTGAGGGTACAGAGGAGTTTCTGGAAACATTGCGTTCCCTGGGAATCGGGATCCAGTTAACGGGTGGGGAGACGGCCGATGTCGGGGACGTGGTCAGGACCATCCTCGTCGACTCCACCGTCTTCTGCCGGATGCCCAGGAACCGGGTGATAGATAATGCCCGGATAGCGGCCGGCGATGTCATCATCGGACTGGCCTCGTTTGGACAGGCTTCGTACGAAGATGCTTACACTAGCGGGATAGGCAGTAACGGCCTCACCTCGGCACGGCACGATGTGCTCCATCATAGTTACGCGTATCTCTTTCCGGAGAGCTTCGATGAACGGATCCCGGAACACCTGGTCTACACCGGATCCAAAAAACTGACCGACGCATCCCCTGTAGACGGGGTTACGATCGGAAAACTGCTCCTCTCCCCTACCCGCACCTACGCTCCGGTGATCAAACGGATCCTCGAACAGGATCGCCATGTGATCCATGGGCTGATTCATTGTACGGGCGGAGGCCAGACCAAGATCCTGCACTTCATCGACGGATTACACGTGATCAAAGATCAGCTCTTTCCCATTCCACCCCTCTTCCGGATGATCCATGAAGAATCGGGGACGCCCCTGCAGGAGATGTACCACGTCTTTAACATGGGGCACCGGATGGAACTCTATGTGCCGGAACAGGCAGCCGGTCCCATCCTGGCTCTATCCCGGGAGTTTGGCATCGAGGGGCGTATTATCGGCCACTGCGAGGAAGCCGCTGAACGAAAACTGACCCTTGTCACCGAAGCGGGAAGCTTCACCTATTAACCAGAAACCACTGACCTATGAAAAAAGTCCTGATTATCACTGGAGTTGTCCTCCTGGCTATACTGATCGGTGTGTTCAGTTTTCTGTACCTGGGTATCTACGACGAAGGCATCCGGGCAGGTACCGTGTTACGGATCAGCAAGAAAGGGGTGATCTGGAAGACCTATGAGGGGCAACTGGCACTGGAATCGTTCGGAGCGCTGAAAAAGGTCAGCCCCTTAGCTGAAACCTTCGACTTCTCCGTGGAACGGGGCAACGATTCGATCGTTCGGCTGCTGGAATCGGTCGCCCTCTCGGGTGAACGGGTGAACCTGCGCTACATCAAGCGATACATGGTTTTTCCCTGGCGGGGGAAGACCATGTATTTTGTCCGTGGCGTGGAACGGGGCCCAAACCCGGAAACGCAGTCACCACCGCCGGGACTGTTTAGGCACTGAGGGATTGCCATGGATTGCCATGGATTGCGCATGGATTGCACATAAATTGCCATGGATTGCACATGGATAATTACAATATAAGCTGATGATGATGTATTCCTTACGCAACTGCATCGTTGTTTTAATAACCTCTTGTCTGCTGGTCCTGTCAGCCTGTAACAGAATGCAGCCACCGGCTGTCATTGCCATCTCCAAAGCATCCGATAACTATATAAACTGGCTGAAACGGGCCGATTCCACGGTACACGTTGTGAACCTGTATGCCCTTCCGGTCGATTCGGCACTCGCAGTGCTGGACAGATCCTGCGGGCTGTTGCTGACCGGCGGGGAGGATGTCTTTCCGGGAATTTACGGGGATGTTGCGGATACGGCCCGGTGCGGGAAGATTGATCTCTACCGCGACACCCTCGAGATCAATCTGATCCTCCGGGCGATCGAACTGAAGATGCCCATTTTTGGGGTGTGCCGGGGAGAACAGATCCTCAATGTGGTATTCGGAGGTGAACTTTTCATAGATATTCCACAGGATTTTGACACTTCGGTATTACACCAGTGCGATGATTACCTGACCTGTTTTCACATGGTATATGTGGAACCCGTCTCCCTGCTGCATGACCTCTGCGGCTGCGATTCTGCCCTGGTCACTACCAACCATCACCAGGCGGTGAAGGCGCCGGCCCCCGATCTCAAAGCCGACGCTTTCGGACCCGATGGGTTGATCGAAGGGATTGAGCTTGCGGAACAGGAAAAACAACCCTTTTTCCTGGCCGTTCAGTGGCATCCCGAACGGATGGACGAGGACAACCCTCTGTCAGGGCCGCTGGCAAAAACCTTTGTCCTCCAATGCAAACACTATTCCCCCAAGTAGTGAGGAGATGTCGCAACTCCTTTTTTCGTAACTTTGCGGGCCGGTTCCCGTGAGACGTGAGACGTAGGACGTAAGACGTGGACTGCCAACTGCCAACTGCCAACTGAATACTATAAAAGATGCTGGAAAAATTAGAGGCGATCAAAAAGCGGTACGACGAGCTGACGGAGCAGATGAATGATCCGAAGGTGACTGGCGACATGAAGCGGTACATCAGGCTGAACCGGGATTTCAAGGAGCTTTCACCCATCATTGAGGCCTATCACAGGTACAGGAATCTGATTGCCAATATGGCCCATGCGAAGGAGCTGCTCAAAACCGAAAAAGATGAAGAGATGAGGGAGATGGCCAGGGAAGAGCTGGAGACCCTGACCGGAAAACGGGATGAGATGGAGGAAGAGATCCGGTTGATGCTGATCCCGGCCGATCCGCAGGACATCAAAAACGCGGTGGTGGAGATCCGGGCCGGTACCGGCGGCGATGAGGCCAGTCTTTTTGCCGGCGATCTCTACCGGATGTACAGCCGGTATAGCGAAGACCGACGCTGGAAAGTCGAACTGGTTGATTGTACCGAAGGGACTGTGGGGGGATTCAAGGAGATCATTTTCGATGTGACCGGTGAAGGCGCTTATGGTCAGCTTAAATACGAATCGGGGGTACACCGTGTTCAACGGGTACCTGATACCGAAACGCAGGGGCGGGTCCATACCTCGGCTGCCACGGTAGCGGTTCTCCCGGAAGCTGATGAGTTTGATGTGGAGATCAAACCGGCAGATATCCGGAAAGATACCTTCTGTTCATCCGGTCCCGGAGGGCAGTCGGTCAACACCACCTATTCGGCCATCCGGCTGACCCACATCCCCTCGGGAATCGTTGTCACCTGCCAGGATGAGAAGTCACAGCTGAAGAATTTTGACAAAGCGATGAAGGTGCTGCGCAGCCGTTTGTTCGAACTGGAATACAGCAAATACCTCGATGAGATCGCCAAAAAACGGAAAACGATGGTCTCCACCGGAGACCGGTCTGCCAAGATCCGTACCTATAACTGGCCCCAGAGCCGTGTAACCGACCACCGGATCAACCTCACCCTGTACAACCTGCCTGCCATTATCGACGGGGACATCCAGTCCCTGATCGACGCCCTGCAGCTGGCGGAGAATGCGGAGAGGCTGAAAGCAGCGGTCAGGTAATTGCCATGGATTGCACATAGATTGCCATGGATTGCCATGGAATTTGTCAATCGAAAATCGTAAATTCGTAAATTCAATCGTAAATCAAAATGAATCGTTTCGAGCTAATCTCCCTCATCCGCCGTAAGCAATCCTTTCTCTGCATCGGGCTGGATCCTGATCCGGAGAAAATCCCTCCCCACCTGCTGGGAAAAAAGGATCCGATACTTGAGTTCAACAAAGCCATCATCGACGCCACCATCGACCTGGCGGTAGCCTATAAGCCGAACTTTGCCTTTTACGAATGCCTAGGAGTGAAGGGATGGCAAAGTCTGGTACAGACCATCGCATATATCAACTCAACCTATCCCGGGGAGGTCTTTACCATTGCCGATGCCAAACGTGGGGATATCGGGAATACCTCCAAACAATACGCCAGGGCTGTGTTCGACCGCACCTCTTCCGGCATGGATTTCGATGCCGTGACGGTTGCCCCGTACATGGGAGCAGACTCTGTAAAACCCTTTTTGGAATATGAAGACAAATGGGTGATTCTGCTGGCTCTGACTTCGAACAAAGGTTCCGATGATTTCCAGATGATGACTTCGAAAGAGACGGAGTTCCGTTTTTTTGAGGAGGTACTGATCAAATCGCTGCGGTGGGGTACCGAGTCAAACATGATGTACGTGGTGGGGGCCACAAAAGCCGAGAAACTGGAACAGATCAGGCAGCTCGTCCCCGATCATTTCCTGCTGGTTCCGGGTGTCGGCGCCCAGGGAGGCAGCCTGGAGGAGGTAGCACGTTACGGGTTGAACAAACAGTGCGGATTGCTCGTCAACTCTTCCAGAGGGATTATCTACGCATCAAACGGAAAAGATTTCGCCGAAAAGGCACGGGAAGAGGGAAAAAAGCTTCAGGAAACGATGGAGAGATTCCTGTAACCAAATCTCCGATTAAATCGATTTTCGATTTACGAATTGATTTCGCTATTTCGCTTCTCGCTTCTCGCTACCTCGCTACCTCACTACTCCACTATCGTAATCCACCCGTATTTATCAGGCTCTTCCCCCTCCTGGATGGCGCGCAGTTTTTTGTACAGCCGGGTGGAGATCTCACCAGCTTTGCTCTCTTTACAATAATGATACCCATGCGTGGTATCGCGGTCGATGATGGAACAGATCGGGGAGATGACAGCAGCTGTTCCGCAGGCTCCTACCTCATCGAATTCGGCCAGTTCTTCTACCGGAACAGGACGCACTTCCACTTTCATACCGATCTCTTTGGCCAGCTCCTGCAGTGACTTATTGGTGATGGATGGCAGAATAGACCGGGAAGAGGGAGTTACATAGGTATTCCCTTTGATTCCGAAAAAGTTGGCCGGACCGGCTTCATCGATGTACTTCTCTTCAGCCGCATCCAGAAAGAGAACAGAGGCGTACCCGTCCTGGTGGGCACGATGGGCCGGCACCAGGCTGGCTGCATAGTTGCCTCCCACCTTGATATGTCCGGTACCTTTGGGAGCTGCCCGGTGGTAATCCCGTACGATCTCCATCTTCACCGGGTTGAATCCCTCTTTGAAATAGGGGCCCACCGGCCCTGCGAAGACCAGAAACATGTACTCCTCAGCAGGTTTGACTCCGACCTGCGGACCGGTACCGATCAACAGCGGACGAATGTATAGGGAGGCCCCCTCCCCATAGGGGGGGATGTACTTTTCATTCAATTTTACAACAGTGAGTACGGCCTTATGGAAGAGTTCCCAGGGCACTTCGGCCATCATGATGCCCCGGGCCGAATTGTTCATCCGTTTCCAGTTCTCATCCATCCGGAAGATCCGGATCTTTCCGTCTTTGCCCCGGAAGGCTTTCAGCCCTTCAAAAGCTTCCTGTCCGTAGTGCAGACAGGTGGCAGCCATGTGCATAGAGATCAGCTCGGACGAGGAGATCTCCAGTTCTCCCCACTGACCATCGTGGTAATAACAACGTACGTTGTAGTCGGTTTTGAAATAACCGAAAGGCAAGTTTTTCCAATCAATCTGGTTCATATAAGAAGCATTTATGCGTTTCAGGTCCGGACAGGGTTGTAAAGGTAAAAAAAAATCACATTTACTAACTACTTACCCTCATCTGCTAATTATACCTTGGAAAAGCTGATCACTTTCAGTATATTTGTTAGCAATAATCAGATCTTCAACAGCATGAAAACAGGAAATCAGAACCGGTTACTATTTATCATCCTCACCACCCTCCTGATCGCCATCGGTTGTAAAAAGGAATTACCCCCGCCCAACCAGGAACCCACACCGGAGAACCCGCTGGAAATTGTGGTAAGCAATACCTTTGACTGGAAAACCACGAGGGATATCACCCTGGAGGTGACCGGACTGAACATCCCGGTCAGTATCCGGAACACCCTGATGGTGAAATCGCCCGACGAGGAGAAGGTCTACCTGAAGAACCAGCTCTTCATGAACCAGAATTACACATTGATGTTCACGATTCCTTCCTACGAAACGGAGGTACTGGTCACCTATGGTTCAATTCGTAAAACACTGGAGGTGACCACAGATATCATTCATTTCAATTTTATCGCACAATAGAACGCAAAAACCATGATGATGAAACACCGGCAGTATTTTTTACTAACGTTCTTTTTCGTGCTGGTTTCCACCTCCCTGTTCAGTCAGTATCAAGTGGATTTCAATGATGGAAATACAGGATATTATGAAGCGCTCTGCTGGTATTTTGATGAGGCTTCGGTGAGCTCATCACAACCGATTGAAGGGAATCGCAGCATCCGCACCTCCAAATTAAACAATAATATTGGAATCGTTATATCTCCCTGGGTTCTTCTCACTGGATCGGGAACAATGACCTTCAAGCACCGAATCTACAATTTCGACGGGACCCGGAACCTAAAGGTATATCTTCTCAGCGATGCCAATCCGAGCGGGGAATTGATTCTCGACTACGATTATTCTAATGGTACCACACAAACTGAAAGTATCGCCATCTCCCAGAGCGGCCTCTACCAGGTTAAATGGCGGTTCAGCGGTTCCAACGGGAATTCCCGTGGCCAGCTCGACGAAGTCTCCATCCCAGGCACCTATGCTTCGGATCCATCAAACGATTGCGATCCCATCGACCTCAATCCGGATACGGACGGAGACGGGGTACCCGACAGCGAAGACGATTATCCCGCCGATCCCTACCGGGCATACAACAACCTGTATCCGGCATCCGGACAGGCAACCCTGGCGTTTGAGGACCTCTGGCCTTCGGGCGGGGATTACGACCTGAACGACGTGGTGGTCGGGTATAGTTTCAAGATCGTGACCAATGGCGGCGACAGCGTCGTGGATCTCATCGGCACGTTTGTTCTACGTGCATCGGGTGCCGGGCTGCACAATGGATTCGGGTTCATGTTGCCCGCTGTATCTCCTACTTCCATAATCAGCTGCACAGGATATGATGTGCTTTCTTCGGCCGGGTATACCTTTGCATCAAACGGACTTGAGGACGGTCAAACACATGCGACCATCATTGTATTCGACGATTTTTTCCGGTTTCTGGTCCCCACGGGAGGTGGGGTTGGGGTCAACACCTCTTTCGGTCAGACCGTTGTTCCCTGGGATACAATCTCCATCACGATGGCATTCATGAATAACGGTACACCGGGTGCCGGTGGCCCCGTGAGCCTGACCACCCTTAATATCGCAGCGTTTAATCCGTTTATTGTCGCAGGAATGGTGCGGGGAAAAGAGGTCCACCTCCCCGACTATGAACCCACCGACAAAGCCGATCCAACCTATTTCGGCATCGAAGACGACGACACCAATCCTGCCACCGGAAAATATTACAAAACCGCCGCAAACCTGCCCTGGGCATTGAATATCTACGAAACGTTTGATTATCCGCTGGAGGAGGTCTCGATCGTCGACGCCTACCTGAAATTCGGCGACTGGGTAGAGAGTAATGGCATACAGTACCCCGACTGGTACCAGGACAACCAGGGGTACAGGAACGCCAGTAATATATATTGATCAGGGAAGAGGGAGAACTGCCTACTGATCAATATCAAGAAGAAATTTCCAGACCGGAACAAGGGTAATTGTTCCTTTATTACCAGCTATTTGCTCACTTTCATTTCGTGTAACAATTGTGGCTTCTGACAATTCCAGTTCACTCATGGCATTTTGCAACGCCACAATCTCCCGTTGCCTGGTGACAGGGTTTGCCAGGGTTTCACATACCTGGATCAGGTTAAGTTTTCGTTGGTTGTCCTGAACCAGAAAATCAATCTCCTGATTAGCGGATGTTTTATAATAATAAAGGGCCTCATTCCGTCTACGCAAGGCGACAAACACAATATTTTCAAGCAGATGTCCACTGTTTACCAGAATCCCTGATGTAACCGACCGGATCAAAGCATGGTCAATGCAGTATATTTTTTTTGGGTTAGCGTTTGATTTACTATAGGAAGCGCTGAAAATCCGGATTGTAAATAAAAAGAAGGCATCCTCAAACCAGGCAAGATACTCTGCAACGGAATTCTTTGGAACCTTGTGCCCCAATACATGTAAAAAGTCTGTCAATCCGTTCAACGTGTATAGTGAGGCAGCATTCTCCAACAGCCTCCTTGAGAGATCAATAAGGGCTCTTGGATGAGAAATATCGTACCGCTCAATAAGATCGCGGAACAGAATTGAATTGACATATTCCTGGTGGATCTTAATTCTTATATGATTGTCCACACCAATGGCTTCAGGAAATCCCCCCTGTTCATTGAAATCACCGAATGCTTTTTGAATCCGTATCCGGTCATGGGAAGTCGAAGGGAACACTCTTTTGATGCCAAAATGATCAAGGTATTCACTAAAAGAGAAAGGAAACAACTCCCACGGTAATGCACGACCTCTCATTTGTGTGGCGATCTCTTTCGAAAGTAGTTTTGCCGAGGAACCTGAAAGGTACACTTCGCAATTTTCGGTTCGTAACATGCGGTCAACAAATGCTTCCCAGCCCTTGATTACCTGAATCTCATCAAAGAAGCAATAGATTTTCTCCTGTAACTTTTTTTCAGGATAGATCAAGAAGTAAGCCTCCGTCACTTTATCGAGCCCGTCAGAATTCAATTGCGCAAGCCGGTCATCGAAGAAATTGATATATAGAAAGTTTTCCCTCGATACCCCTTCTGAAATCAACCGGCTGATCACCTGGTTCAGAAAGGTTGATTTTCCACACCTTCTCACCCCGATGATGATGGTGGCCTTTTTATCAACCGGGCTTACCTCCAGATGCCGGCGGGTACCTGTGAATAATTCTCCCTCCTGGGCATCAAGAATCAATTCCTTCAATAGCTGGAGCATCATAATTCTTAATAGTGGTAAAAATAATTACCAATTTCATGCAAATATAGTAATAATATTTACCAGATCACTAAATAATTTTCTTTTTCCCGGTCTTATAAAAATGT
>QYQJ01000097.1 GCA_007280875.1 Bacteroidota bacterium | reverse complement strand
CCTCATCATCGCTCTTACCCACGGCCAGTCTGTTCAGGAATTCCCCTCCTGGAAGGAGATTCTGGACAACTACAACATGGATGGGACCATCCTGGTGTATGATCAGAAGGAAGACAAGCTCCTAGGGTACAATCCGGCCCGGTGGGACAGTGGCTACCTGCCCGCCTCTACCTTCAAGATTGTCAACTCCCTGGTCGGGTTGGAAACAGGAGTGGTGGATACCACCTTTGTTTTCAAATGGAACGGGCAAAAGCGAAGGTTCCCGCAGTGGGAACAGGACCTGAACCTTCGGGAAGCTTTTCAGACCTCCTGTCTCCCCTGTTACCAGGAGGTCGCCCGGAAGATCGGTGCCCTTCGAATGAACCACTTCCTCGATACCCTTCACTATGGTCATATGGATGTGCATCCGGAGAATATCGACCTCTTCTGGCTGGAAGGAAACTCCAGGATCACTCCTGATGAACAACTGGATTTTATAAAAAGGCTTTACAACGAAGAGCTACCCCTCTCTTTACCGACCATGAAAACCATTAAAAACATTATGATCCAGGAAGAGACTCCGGAATACCGTCTCTCAGGAAAGACCGGATGGTCGATCCGCAACGGCAATAATTACGGGTGGTTTGTAGGGGTTCTTGAAACCATGGAGGGTGTATATTTCATGGTTGTCCAGATTGAACCAAAGGACCAGCAACAGGTTCAGGACTTCGCAATCGCACGAAAAGCCATTGCCATGGAGGTGTTCAGGGAGATGGGAGTGATCTCCGAGTAAATCGATTTTCGTGATAGCAAGGAGTCAGCCCCGGCAGGTTTTGCCTATGGCACGACCAACGACCGGCTGGTGGTGGTGGATAGGTTGCTGGAGTAAAGCAGGTTTAAGCCTTCACCATTCTCTGAAACGGGTTCAGCATGGAGAAGATCGATTTGGACTTGTGCGCGAAATAACCTCCGCCAACGATTTTCACTTCGTCAATCGTATAGAACGCGTTGGGATTGTATTCGTTGACGATCGTAATGATGGTTTTCGCTTCACGGCGGCGTACCGTTGTAAAAAGCATCTTGGTCGGTCCCAGAGAACCATCCACATCCACCACCGTCACACCATAGCCCTGTGACCGAAGGTAGGCGATCAACGCTGTGGTATCTTTCATCGGGATGACACGAATCACCACATTGCCGACCGAAAGTTTCTCTTCCAGCAGAATACCGAAATAATTCCCGGTGGCATATCCTCCGGCAAAAGCTACATACATGAAGATGTTGCTGACATCTTTCATAATCTGGCTTATGGCCAGAAGCCAGATGAACGATTCAAAGAAGGCGAACAGGGGAGCCAGGTTTTTCAGCCCTTTGGCGGAAAAAATCAGGCGGACCGTCCCGATCGACTGGTCGATGATCCGGAAACAAAAGATCAGCAGCGGGAGGATCACATATGAGAACACAGTATGATCAAACAAACCGGAAAAATAATCGAAGTTCATAACGGTGGGTTTTGGGGAGGCAAAGGTATTCTAAATCGGCTTCACCGGAACACAGATATCCACCTTGATCTTCTCCCCCTCTTTCGGTTCTTCCGGGTACATCTCAAAGCAGGGGCCATCGTCGGGCTGGTATCCGCTTTCGGGAAGCCAGGTTCCGTATAGCCATTCCCAGGCTTCCCCGAATTCCTGGCTACTCACTTCAAACCGGCCGATGGCATAGGTTCCGGCGGCGATCTCCATCTTTCCGATCTTTCCGTCTACCTTTGTGTTTTCCGGCACCGTCAGGCACATGCTTAATCTGAGTTTATCCGGTTCGGTAACGTTTGGATCATCGTGATACACCACCAGGATTCTGGCGTCCTGGTTTTGAAGAAGTCCCCGGGGACCTGCCCACCGGCAAAGTTCGGCGGTCAGCTTCTGGAATAATTCTTCATTGCCCTGGTAGGGGCCGGTGTGGCGGATATACGCCACGGTCATTTTCGGAAGTTTCTTCACCTCCATGCTTTTGTTCAGTTTCATGGTTGTCCTCCATTTAAGGGTTTTTGTTTCGGGACAAATGTACATGGAGGTGGAGTTCCCGGCTTGTTTTCCATTGCTGACCGATTGATCCGTGTTGCGGAGTGTTTTACTTAAATTGCTTTCTCCTGTGGATATCTGTTCCCGGAGATCGTTTTTCGCCGTGCGCCATTTCGATGGAGCGATCCCGAACACCTGCCGGAAGGTGCGGGAAAATAAAGAAAGGCTGGAAAACCCGCACTGAAAAGCAACGTCGGATACCGGGAGGTGGGGATGGATTACAAGCAATCCTGCAGCTTTTTCAAGCCGTATCCGGGTTAGAAACTGGAACGGGGTCTCTCCCGTCATGGCATGGAAGATCCGGTGGAAATGGTATTTCGAGAAATTTGCCACCGCTGCCAGATCTTCCAGGGAGTGCTCCTCATCGAGATGCAATTCTATGTAATCCAGCACCCGGTTGATCCGGGCCTGATACTCGTTAGTAAGAAAATCCTGGTTCATATGGGGAACTGGGTTGAGCGCCGATCAATCCGCTTAAATCTGTGTCGTATCCATTTGATCTGCGTTCCATTGGACAACAATTTTTAAACTTGTAATTTTGCAGCCAAATTACAAAACTATGCCATTTGCCCGAAAAAAACGAATCGCCCTCGTAGCCCACGACAACCGCAAAGGAGACATGGTGGAGTGGGTGCGCTGGAATTACTCTGCCTACCTGAACCGTTCCGTTTAAAATGAGTATGCTGAAGAGCATCCTGAAAGACCTGGGACGCAGGGATCACACCCCCCGGTACGGGGCGCTGGAGATCCTGAAATACATCGGTCCGGGGTTGCTGGTCACGGTCGGTTTCATCGACCCCGGGAACTGGGCCTCCAATATTGCCGCCGGTTCCCAGTTCGGGTACACCCTGCTCTGGATCGTGACTCTGTCGACACTCATGCTGATCATCCTGCAGCACAACGTGGCGCACCTGGGTATTGCCACCGGCTTATGCCTGGCCGAAGCGCTGACGCAACACACCCCCAGGTGGGCCTCCAAAACGATATTGGGTTCCGCTATGGGGGCATCCGTCTCCACTTCGCTGGCGGAGATCCTGGGGGGCGCAATTGCGCTGCAGATGTTGTTCCATATCCCTGTTCCCGTCGGGGCAATAATAACCTTTATCGTGGTACTAATCCTGCTTTTTACCAATTCTTACCGGAAGATGGAGATGATCATTATCGGGTTCGTATCGGTAATCGGGTTATCCTTTTTATATGAGCTTTCGCTGGTGAAGATTGACTGGATAGCGGCAGCCGGCAGCTGGGTTACGCCGTCGATCCCACAGGGGTCCATCATCATTGTGATGAGCGTTCTTGGCGCGGTGGTGATGCCTCATAACCTCTTTCTCCATTCCGAGATTATCCAGAGCCGCCAGTGGAACCTGGAAGATGATAAAGTGATAAATAAACAGCTTCGGTATGAATTCTTTGATACCCTGATATCCATGATCGTTGGCTGGGGGATCAACAGTGCCATGATCCTGTTGGCTGCCGCTACGTTTTTCAATACAGGCGTTCAGGTGGATGAACTTCAGCAAGCCCAGGGTATCCTGGGCCCCCTGCTGGGGACACATGCTTCTGTGGTGTTTGCGATTGCCTTACTGTTTGCAGGCCTGGCTTCAACCATCACATCGGGAATAGCCGGAGGAAGCATCTTTGCCGGATTCTTCTGCGAACCCTACGATATCAAGGACAACCACTCCCGGCTTGGGGTCATGATCTCGCTGGTAGTGGCCCTGGGAATCATCTTCCTGATCCGTGATCCCTTCCGGGGATTGATCATCTCCCAGATGATCCTGAGCATCCAGTTGCCATTTACGATCTTCTCCCAGATCTACCTTACTTCATCCAGGAAGGTGATGGGCAACTATGTCAACAAAAAGAGAACAACAGCGATTTTATTGGGTATCGCAATCATTGTGACCTACCTGAATATGCTGTTGCTGATCAGCATTTTCAAGGGGTAGCTCTTATACCAGCGCTATTTCCGGGTCTCCAGCCAGCGCTCGAATGTGATCTCAGGCTTGCCAAGCAGTTCATTGGTGAATGCGGCATCTCCCAGCTCGGTTGCCTTTTCAAAGTAGGCAAAGAGAGAGGCAGCTTCCCTGGTCTCTTTTCTTCCAGACAGGATGCCAATAAGTTTCATCATCCACAGCGGGATATCGGTCACTTTCTTGATCTCCGGATGGACTGCATGAACGTGCCGGACAAGTAACTCCCTCATCCGGAATGGTTCCGGCCCAAACACGTAAAAAATATGGTTCCGGGCATCCGGTTTCTGATAGGCAGCAGCCACCATCCGGCCATAATCTTCGGCAGCCACCCACCGGAAGGGGGTAGGTAGTTTCCCGATCATCATGGCTTTCCCTCTCCGTACCATCAGCTCCAGCGATTCAAAGAACCAGCTTGGCCGGAAGATCAGATAGGGGATTCCGCTGCGGATGATCTCCTGCTCGGCAAGGAATTTATCGTTGGTAGGCTGGAACCACCGATTCTCTTCCGCGGTGGAAGCGCCGGTGATGTAAGAAAGGGTGCCAATGCCCGTTTCCCTGGCCGATTCAACAATTTGTTTGACGGCTGCATGTTGATTTGAATCCGAAAGGTTAATGTGGACGCCGGAACATCCCTGCATGGCCGCTTCAAGTTCAGAAGTGTTGAACAGATCGCCTTTGACAACTTCAAAACCCTCTTTCTCAAGATCTGAACTGATTTTACGGGCAAAAAGTCTGACCGGAAATCCGGCCTTTTTCAACTGGTTGGCTACCGGTTTTCCCAGCATCCCGGTTCCGCCGATGACAAGGATTTTTTCTGACATAATGGTTGTGATGAATGTTGTTCGATTTTGTTTTGACGTCAACACAAATCTACTGGAATTATTTTTACCGGAAAGTGTACCTATGATTTCAAATTAAACGTTATGCAGGTCGTGAGCCGCAATTATGCGGGTCGTGAGCCGCAATTATGATGGTCGTGAGCCGCAATTATGATGGTCGTGAGCCGCAATAAATTGCGGCTCTACAATACTTCCCCTTATCTTACTGGTGCGCGATTAATCGCGCACTTCAGAGAAACCTGGAATATCCCGTACAACCGCCATTCATGGCGGCTCATGCTTCGAATTCGCGATCCCGTACAGCCGCAATTTATTGCGTCTCCCTCCCCGACAAAAGCATTTGATTTATATTTGAAAAAAAATTATCCAATGACTTTTCAGATAGTCTCTATCAACCAGGATAATCTGGAAGACCATCCCCAGGTGATCTGCTTTATCAATCCGAAACATTCTGCCTATCATCTCAAGATGGACTGGCTGGGGGATCGGTTCAGGGAGGGTATGCGTATAAAAATGCTTTACATTGACGGAGAGAAACGACCGGTTGGCTTCATCGAGTACACACCCGGGGAATATTGCTGGCGGGCGGTATCGGCAAAGGGATACCTGTTTATCCATTGCATCTGGATTAGTTCGAATAAATATAAACAGAAAGGATTCGCTTCCCTGATGCTGGAGGATTGCTTGAAAGACGCTGAAGACAATGGTTTTTCAGGGGTTGCCGCCATGACCAGTTCCGGATCCTTTATGGCCGATCATACCCTTTTCCTGAAACACGGCTTCCGGGTGGTGGATCACCATGAACCTGACGATGATCTTCTGATCAAAGCCTTGAAGGATGGCCCGCTTCCGCGTTTCATTGAAGGGAAAGAGAGCCTCCCTAACTACCGGGGATGGCATATCCTCTTCTCCAGACAGTGTCCCTGGGTGGCCCGGTTTATCCGTGATGGTCGGATCCTGGCCGACCGGTATTTTTCTGAAACGAGGTTCAGGAATATCCTGAAGAAAGAAGGAGTTTGAACGCTTTCATTATTTCATTATCACAGAAGAATCCCTACATTTGTTTTTCCGATATACCAGGCTGCGCGAGATCATTTTTGGATACCAAAATGACACGTCAGTCCGGTCGTTGTTTCAATCAGACATAAAAACAGAACTATGTCATTCAGCCCCCAGGATAATTTCAACGAATTACTGAAAGAGCTTTTCCAGCTTGATAAAAGCGATCTTGATTTTGGTATTTACCGTATCATCAATGCAAGACATGATGACATATCTATGTTTATCAAAGAGATACTTCCCGAAACTTTCTCAAATGTCAGAAGCAAGCTGACAACGCAAGGTAAGGAAGAGATTCAAAATAAGCTGAAACAAGCTCAAACCAAACTTGAAAGAGATTTTCAGGTGGACTTTTCAGAAAAAGAAGACCTGGCAAGGAAAGCCGATCAGTATGGTCAACTACCATTGTTTCAGGAACCTTATAAACAATATCTCGATGCAAGGGATAAACTGGACCGGTTCCAATTAGCCGGGGAGATCGAAAATGACATTTGCAATGAGCTATACCGCTTCTTCTCCCGTTATTACGACGAAGGCGATTTTGTGACCAAACCCCGTTCGGGTGAAAATGCATACATGATGCCGTATAACGGGGAGGAAGTGAAACTCTACTGGGCAAACTACGATCAGTATTACATCAAGACAGGTGAGAATTTCCGGAATTACACCTTCAAAGGAGAAGGCGTAACGGTTGAATTCCGGTTGAAAGAGGCCGAGACGGCCAAAAACAACAATCAATCACAGAAAGGAAGGGTATTCATCCCTGCGGCAGATTGGTTCCACTGGGACCCAGAACATAAAAAATTGGAACTGCATTTTCATTTCAAAGTTCCCGACGCATCTGAGAAGAAACAATGGGGAGAGAAACAATCGGTTAAAAAAGAGAACAAAGGGATCAACGAAAATTTGATCTTTAATCAACTGGAACCGAAAATAAAGGCAACCAACGACAAAGATCTCATCAGACTGTGGGAAAGGAAAACCCGTACCATCGGCAAGGATCAGGTAAGGGATTTCCATTACCATTTACACCGGTACACCTCGCTCAACACGGCTGATTATTTTATCCATAAAAACCTGAAAAAGTTTTTGCAGCAGGAGCTGGACTACTTCCTGAAAAATGAGGTATTCTGCATCGATTTTCTGGACCCTTCCTGGGACGATGAAATGGTACAAAAAGCCATCCGGATCAATGTGGTGAAGAGCGGCGCCATCAGGGAGATTGCCATGCAGATCATCGGGTTCCTGCATGAGATGGAAGAGTTCCAGAGACGGTTATTCGAAAAGAAGAAGTTTGTGGTACAATGCGATTACTGCATGACCCTCGATCGCATACCAGAGGCAATCTATATCGAAATTATCGAATATATCCTGACCGATAGAGAACGGAAACAATTAGACAACCGGATCGACCTGGGCTTTATCGATGAAAACGCTCCCCTTTTTGGGGGAGACACAGAGGGGGCGATATCTTACCTTGCCGACCACGATAAACTGGTGATTGATACGGCCTGCCTGCCCGAATCCCTGAAGTACAAACTACTCAGCCAAATGGAGAACCTGGACGAACAAACAGGAGGGGTGCTGATGAATTCGGAGAATTGGCAGGGATTGAATCTTATGAAAGGCAAATTTAAGAATAAGGTACAATGCATATACATTGATCCACCATATAATGCAAAATCGAGTGAAATTGTGTATAAAAATAATTTTATAGCTTCTTTTTTCTTGCCTTCCAAATACATTAAAATTGGTTTACCAAGAATAAGTG
>QYQJ01000119.1 GCA_007280875.1 Bacteroidota bacterium | reverse complement strand
CCCCTCCCTGGTTGCTTCGCTACCGCTCGCAAGGGAGGGGAGAAAGTCCCCTTCATGGGGTTTGGGTGTGGCGTCCTGCAATGCGATCTTTGCTGCCGTGATTCCCATTTTGATCAACCGGCTCATGCGACGGGCGGCAAGCGGGTCAATGAAGGCCTTGTAGTTCGGGTCGACGGAGGTAAGAAAATCGGTGGTGTATTCCATTACTTCCGGCAGAAACAAGGAGGGGTCGGCCGTTTGTTGTGGCGAGATCAGGCCTATGCCATTGATGTACGCAGGGACCCTGATCATCGGTTGTACTTTTTAAATATCAGCGAAGTGTCATTTCCTCCGAATCCAAACGAGTTGGACATCACAAGGTTCACATCCACATCCCGGATCAGTTCGGTGACCGGTTTGAACTTCAGTTCCGGCATCGGGGTTTCCAGGTTCAGGTTGGGAAGGACCATCCGGTGGATCAGGCAGAGGATAGAAAGGACTGCTTCGGCCGATCCGGCTGCACTTGTCATATGCCCGGTAAAGGGCTTGGTTGAGCTGACCAGGGGTATTTTCTCACCAAACAACCGTTCAATGGCAGCCCCTTCGGCGAGGTCGTTGTTATCGGTACCTGTTCCATGAGCATTGATGTAATCAATCTCCGAAGGTTTTGTCCCGTTCAGCTTAAGTGCCCGCTCCATAGCCAGGTAGGCTCCTTTTCCGTCGGGAGCGGAAGCGGTCTGATGAAAAGCTTCACAGGCATTTCCGAACCCTGAAAGTTCCGCGAAAATAGGGCGGTCTCCTGCATGAGCAGCTTCTTCCGTTTCCAGGATCAGATAGGCGGCACCCTCTCCGAGGGTGATACCGTTACGGTTGACATCGAAGGGGCGGCAGGGGACCTTGTCCAGGATCTTCAGCGAATTGAATCCATTGATATGAAAACTGGTGAGCGCTTCGGTTCCTCCGGCTACTGCGCGATCAAGACGGCCACTCCGGATCAGTCTGGCTCCCAGGAGAATGGCATTGGCAGCCGAAGAACAGGCGGTGCTTAAGGTGGTGATGTAATCCCGGATAGACAGGTGATCGGCGATCTTTTCAGTGCTATCAGCACAGTCGTAAACATCGATATAGATATTTTTGGAATCGTTGGTAAGAAAATCGTTGTAGTAGCGTTCGCAAGTATCCATTCCGCCTACCGTAGTGGCAGAAAGGAGACCGGTTCGAAGCGGAGGCAGTTCATGAAGCCTGGCGTGTTGCAAGGCCTCCGTGGCAGCAATCAATCCCAGCAGCGCGTTGCGTGAATATCCTTCAGAATCAGATAGTTGAGCCAGTTCTGTCAGCGCCGTATTGGGAAATGGAACTTCTGCAAACGGGAATTCATTTTGATGCGGTGAATTCAGGTACCGGAGTTTTCCGATCCCTGAGCGGGACCGGAGAACAGATTCGAGGGTTTCAGGCAGGTTTCTGCCTATGCTGGAAAGGATGCCGATCCCGGTAACCACTACCCGCCTGGCCATTCATCAGGCTCTTTGATATTCGGTGATGTAGTCGGCCATGGTCCGGATTGAGTGGAATATTTTTTTCCCGTCCTTGGGATCTTCAATTTTCAGTCCGTAGTTCTTCTCCAGAAGTACAATCAGTTCCAGTGCATCGATCGAATCGAGGCCCAGTCCTTCCCCAAACAGGGGAGAATCGGCATCGATATCCTCCGCGGAGATATCTTCCAGGTTCAGTTGTTCAATGACTTCTTTCTTCAGTTTTTCGATTAAATCTTCCATTTCTGACTGGTCATGTAATTTTATATAAAGTATCCATCGCCTCGGCCGAGAAGGGGATACTGACCTTCAATGGCTCTTCGGCAGGTGCCTTTGTGGTGGGTTCCACAAACAGCAGAAGTGCTTCAAACCGCTCCTGCAGCAGGTCAACCCATCCTGTCAGGCAGGCATCCACCCGGTGATGCTGAAACAGCTCGTTCACATAGTTGAACAGGAGGAGGCTGTCGAATTTCTCCGAGATGAGAAAACCATTCTCACCTTTCAGCTGGTGCCTGATACAGATCTCCCCGATCATGATATTGGGAAGCGTGTATACAAACACCGATGGGCTCGGAAAGTACTGCGAACGGTTATCAATCGTGCGCTGGTGGGCAAGATCCGTATCCAGGCTGGAGCTTGCATTCGCCAGTACAATACCTACCCGGTTCCTATCGTAAAGAGCGATGTTTATCTTTCTAAAAACCAGCTCTGCCGCTATGAATCCAAGTTTACTCAAGGGGTCCATTTTATAGAATTTTGGATACCCCAGGTTCAGATGCTTAAAGAACGGTTTGATAAACTCCGCAAAAGTAATAAAATTTTCATCACAATATTCGATAGATCCGTTTACCTTGATACAAGATGACCTGATCTGGGAGTATGCGGTGATGGACTGGCTCATGGTATGGTTCGTTCAAACAGAATAGCAGCATTGCAACCGCCAAAACCCGAGGCAGTCTTGAGGCAGCTATTCATAGGTTGTTCAACAGTTTCCGAAATCACCCGGATCGGGTGAGGGACCCCCGGGGTTTCAAATCCCGCCGAACGGATCAGCAACTGGTCTTCCAGGGCGTGGACGGCGACAACCGACTCAATCACACCGGCCGCACCCAGGGTATGGCCCCAGTAACCTTTCAGACTGTTCACGGGTACATCCAGCAGACCTGCCAGTGCAATGGATTTCGACTCCATTTCATCGTTGAACGGAGTAGCAGTCCCATGGGCATTGATGAATCCGATATCGGCTGGAGATAATGCCGCCTCTTTCATGGCTTCAAGCATAGCCAGGCTCAATTCTTCACCGGTCCGGGAAGGACCCGATATGTGGTTTGCATCATTGGAGGTGGCTGCACCGGTGATCCGGACCGGTGCTCCTTTCAGGAGTCGCCGGTCGGTTGTCAACACCATAGTCCCGGCTCCTTCACCCAGAGAAAGGCCGTCGCGTCCGGCATCGTAAGGACGGCAGGGGGTCGGGCTCAGAGATTGGAACGACTGGAACCCGGAGATCACAAACTCGGAGAGGATATCTCCGCCGCTCACCACCGCGTGCTCGTACATCCCGGTCCGGAGATACCGGAATGCTACCACCAGGGCTACGATCCCGGAGATACAGGCGTTGGAGACGATCAATGGAGGATGTGCAAATCCGAAGAAATCACGCACCACATGAGCCATCTCCCAGAGGAAGACCCGCCTGGAATCGAACTGGTTCTTGTTCCGCACTTCCAGCAACTCGATGTTACCTTTGGTGGTGGAGAGAACAAACAGGGTCCCGGTATCTTCCGGAACTATGGGAAGAGGAGCGAGTGCGGAGTGAATAGAGATGATGAAGAATTTCTCAAGACGTGTAAAGGATTGTGGACTGTCCGTTTTTCCCCGCAGTGTCAACACTTCCCGGAACTGCTCTTCCAGTACCCCTGTATCAACGAGTGAGAGAGGCAGGGGGGAAGGGAACAGGGTAGGATCTGTTACCAGATTAAGGCCGATCTGACCCGACCTTAGTGCATCCATGTTCGCTGTCGTGGTAAATCCCAGGGAAGAGATGATGTTATCGCCTGCAATATAGACCTCTTTCATCGACATTCCGTTAGATCAATCCCCATCTTTTCTTCCACACACTATAGAATTCCGGAGCTGTCAGCAGTAACTCTCCCTCCGGAGTCAGGAAAACCTGCAATGAACTGCCGGTGGCTACTATTTCCATGTCGGATTTCCGGAAGATCGTATACTCAAAAAGGATCTTGGCAGCCTCTGTGTTCACGAATCGCACCTCCACGATGGCCTGTTCTCCATATTTCAGAGGCCTTTTAAAGTCACATTGAACCTTCACGATGGGGATCATCACCCGGTACTTGAGTACATCCTGGTAGCCGATGCCATACTTGTCACCGAACGCTTCCCGTGCATCTTCAAAATACTTGAGGTAATTCCCGTGCCAGACGATGCGCATGGAGTCAACCTCACCAAACCGGATCTTCACCTCGATGCGTTCAGAGAGAGTAGCCATCAGGTGCTAATTGGAGGTTTAATGGTACGATAAATCGCTGCAATAGATATGGTTACAGTAAAAAATACAAAGAGTTTGATCAATTCGGGCAGAATATCCTTCAACGTGCTTCCGCGGAGGAAAATATCCAGAAAACCGGCATGGGCCCAGTTGAGCGGAGAGAAGGTGGCCACATGCTTCATCACGCTGCCCATCAGGTAGACCGGTACCCAGAGTCCTCCCACCGCGGCCATCACCACGATGGATACAGCCCCGAACGCAGCAGCCTGCTGGTGCGTCTTGGAAAGAGTCCCCAGCAGAATTCCGTACCCTAATGCAGCCAGACTGGACGCGATGGTCAGAATGGCAATGGCCAGGTAATGCGTCCCTATCTCCAGCGGGGGCATGTTGAAGAGGGGAAGGATATAGATGCCGGCCAGGACCATCAGGACAAACTGGAAAAAGCAGATAACCAGATACACACCCACTTTGGCCAGGAAAATCGTCATATATGACACAGGGATGGTCATCAGCCGGATCAGGTTACCCTCATCGCGTTCTTTGATGATACTGCTGGTCAGTGGCACCACGATGAAGAACATTGCGAAAATGGCCCACGAAGGTACATTGTGCTGAGTGGTGGAAGGGAGGAGTTCCTCTTCCACCCCTGAAGGAAAGATCTCTGTGAAGTAGACCGACTGCTCATAATCGATGATGGGCATATTGAATTGGGGAAAATATTTCCGGAGCTCCTCCTGAAACGTTTCAAAGATCATGCGTGACTCGATCTTGGCATTGAATTCTTTCGTGGCACTCAGGAACGCATTCCGGAATGAGTTACGGACAGCCGGGTCAAAATAGATGAGTATCTCCACAGAATCGTTGTTGGTAACTCCTGCCAGCAGATCCTGATCGGGCATCATCAGGCTGGTCATGGTTTTATTCACCAGTAAGCGGATCTTCGCCCTGATTCGTTCAGATGTCCGTTCAGGAATGACGACCGCAATCTGGTAGGTTCCCTCCAGTACCATCTGCCTGGCCATTTCCTGGGTAACCGGTACCGAATCGATCTCGGAAATCAGCGTGAAGATCCTGGCTTCGTTCAACCCCGTCTGAAACTTGTCACCGACCGAATCCCGGTCGTTGTTCACAAACAATACCGGTACCTGAGGTTCGCGGGAGACGGTGCTCCATCCAAACTCCTGCACCATCGAGAGGACCACCACCATGACCATCGGCATCAGGAATAAAAGCACCAGCCCTGCCGGGTCCCGGATCAGGATCAACCACTCTTTTCGGTAGGCAGCAAAGTATTTAAACACGCTATTTGGAACTTGTGATTTGGTTATTTAATCCCTGAGGTCTTTCCCTGTCAAACCCAGAAACAGATTTTCAAGGTTTTTAAATTCCGGATTCTTTTCAACCAGTTCTTTCGGATTACCGATTGCAATAATTCTTCCGGAATCTATGATGGCCACCCGGTCACATAGTTTCTCGGCTTCCTCCATGTAATGCGAGGTATAAATGATGGTGGTCCCGGTCTCGCGCAGCTCACGCAGAAATTCCAGGATCACATGCCGTGACTGCACATCAATTCCCACGGTAGGCTCATCCAGGAAAAGGATTTTGGGCTTGTGCAACAATCCGGCGATCAGGTTGACCCGGCGTTTCATTCCTCCTGAATAGGTTACCACGCGTTTCCGGGCGAATTTCTCCAGGCCGAACCGGGACAGGTACTCATCCATGCGAGATTTCAGGAGTTTCCCTCTCAGTCCGTACATATTCCCGAAAAACCGAAGGTTCTCGAACCCGGTCAGTGTCGGATAGAGAGCCACCTCCTGTGGAACGATCCCGATGATATGCTTGATCTTCTCATGGTCAGTACGGATGTCAAGCCTATCAATGGTGACCGTTCCCTCGGTTGGAGGAAAGAGACCGCACAGGATGGAGATGGTGGTGGTTTTCCCGGCTCCGTTCGGTCCCAATAGTCCAAAGATCTCGTTTTTATTAATATCCAGTGAGATGTGATCGATGGCAAGCTCTTCAGAACCTTTGTAAAATTTGGTTAACTCCCTGATCGCGATGGCAGATAATGCAGTCATGATCAGATCTTGATATTTTCAAGTTTCTTGAAGACATCTTCTTCCATATAAGAGATCTCTATGAGCATATCTGCTAGCATCCCATAATCCTCGGTAGGTTCCGATCTGCTCTTGCAATTACGGGCTCCAATATAGGAAAACTCTCTCCATTTATTTGCGGCTGTTCCCATCAATACCGATGCTTCGGAAAGTCCGGGATGATTGAATTTTTCCCCCGCTTCTTTCAGGAAGGCTCCATAGATGAACCGGAATCCGGCGCCGCCGGAGCCGACCTCTTCCGCCATCCGAAGGATTTGTCCCAGGTAAAAAGAGGCCTTTTCTTTTCCATGTTTCTTCGGCCATTTCCTGAGATCTTTGGCTAAGAAACGTATTCCTTTGGTTCCAATCAGTGGGAATGGAATCTTGATCATTTCATAGACTGTTTTTGCAATTCCTTCAGCGACCGCTTTTTTGAGATCCGCATTTTTATCCACCCGGTTGATCCAATACATCTTCCCGTTTGGTGAAAAAGCCCCTTTTACCCAACGAACCCGTTGCAGGTCAGCATAGGAGAGGGTTTGAGGTTTCTCCAACACGGTATCGCTGACATAATAAGTATTTCCCTCCCTGCCATATATGACCATGTTATGCATGTTGTAATGCATGCGGTATTCAGGAGGAAAAAAGGGAAGATTGAATATGCCAACCTGCAACCCGGTGGGAATGCCTTTCTCCAGATTCCGGTCAAGGGCATCCATCGATTCTTCCGGAGTCTTGAACTTTTTAATAATGACGGCATCTGCTCCCAGTCGTTTAGCCCCCCTGCGAATGATGGTGGTGGGAATATTACGAAAAGAGATCATGGGAGCATATTGAACTTTTAAAAAAGGTATATAGCTGAAATACAACCCGTTCCCTATTCCAAAAGCCATGGGTTCAGAAAGATCCATTCCAAAATAATTAAACAGGTTCGACAAGGTCCCACTCTCACAATGTCCTGATTGACGATGCGTATAGTCGAGCATGATAGTTGACTGTTCCATAAAGTTTCCTATTTCTGATTAGCTGATGTTTTGTAATTCTTCAATGGTAATATTAAATGCTCCTGCATATTTTGCCAGTGTCTTTTCACTCAACCGTTTGAATATGCCAGGTTTCAAATGACGCTTTACTCTCCAGAGCGAAATAGTTGCCTGGCTGCTCAGGGTCATGAGATCCATCAGATTCTTCTTCATATAGTAATAAACCGGACTTTTAATTCCCGATAATACCTGTTCCTTTGCTTCCTGGATACGGTTGTTCTGGACATCCCAGAATTGCTCAATAAAGATCTTATCGGAGTCGTCGTGAAACCGAACCTGCTTCTTGTAATTACCGTCTTTATCATAGGAATAAAAGAGCTCCCTGTAATGTCCGTGCTCAGGATCCTTGTACTTATAATCAAATTTCTGTTCCATTGGCGGATGAGTTTTATAAATTGGTTGCGAAATTAGCAAAAAAGAAATTACTTCCCTTTACGCAGAGGAGGGCAGTAAAAATATCTTCAGCTGGCAGGAGGCGATCAACCGATCATTCACGAAAACCTCCCCCTGAACAACCGATGCTTCAAATACCTCGTGTTCCAGGGTAATTCGGGTGAATAGCTCCTGTCCTGCTTCGGGAAACTGCTGGATCTTCAGATTACGGATACCGCCTATGAAACCAACAGGAGGTTCTTTCCCCTGCAGATCCGGTTTGTGTCCCACCCCGGCTGCAGCGGTTTGGGCCATGTTCTCTACCAGACCGGCTTCCGTGAAGAGTTCATTCTCGCAGAAAACATTATTCTCAAGGATCAAGAAAGTGGTTTCCACAACTCCTTCCGATGCCTTGAGGAGTTTGTCCACCATCACCATCGGTGGCTTCTGGGGTAGGTTTATCGTTTCAAATGGTGCCATAATGATCCTTTTCGGTTTCGTTTTCGCATCCGGTTCATGAAGGTCACCACATCCTCATCGGGAAAGACCCAGCGCTTTCCAGTCCGGTCAGCACGTTCCTTCAGACTGCCGTAATCGATCCCGTTGGCCAGGTAATAGGCCGGTTCAATGAGTTTATCACCGGGATCAATGTAATGCTCAGCAACCGCCAGTTCGTGCAATGGTGTTCCGGGATAGATGCGCATGCCTACATACGGGAAGAAGACTGAATTGTGAATGCGTTTCGAGTTCTCAAACCCTTCATCGATGCTTCGTTCAGTTTCACCATATCCGCCCAGAATGAGGAAATGAGCGAAATAGATACCTGCTTCATTGCACAGTTCCGAAACCTCAACAATCTCCTCCACCGTAAAGTGTTTTCGGTACTTCTTCAACGTGCTGCCGGAGAGAGATTCTGTCCCGAATTCAATGTGCGTGAGTCCCGATTCAGCAAAGAGCAGGAGCTCTTCCAGCGATATATTATGGGGGGAGAAATAGGCCCCCCAATTTATCTTAATTCCCGATTTAAGGATCTTTCGGGCCAGTTCCAGGTTGAACTTCCGGTTGATATTGAAGACCGAATCAGTAAAGAACAGGTAGTTGATATTTTCATTGAAGTAGAGATCTTTGAGGCTTTCAATAATCTTGTCCGGATCCAGTGTCCGGACCGTTCGGCCTTCAATCAGAGGATAGGTGCAATAGATGCAGTTATAGGGGCATCCCCGCTTGGTCTGAAGATTGATCATCCCGCTTTTCTCCCAGTAAAACCGTGTGAGTTCACCTGAAAAAGAGAGGTCAAGCGACCGGAGGAAATGCTTCCGAGGATTCACCACCGTCTGACCGTTGTTTCTGAAAACAAGTCCTTCGATGGTCAGATCGGGGATTCCGTCCCGGATGCTGGTCAGTAAATGGTACAGGCTCTCCTCTCCCTCCCCGTAAATGCCATAGTCGGGCTGAAAATAATCAAACAGCTCTTCCGGAAAGATGGAAAACGCCGATCCTCCGATGATGAGGGTGGTCTGAGGGAGTGCAGACCGTACCAGGTTGACGATGTCTCTGTAACCTGAAAGAAAGAACTCCCGGGACATCGAGTTGACATCATCAACATTTCTCAAGGAAACGCCGGTGAAATCAGGTTGGAATTGCTTCAGGCAGGTGACCAGCTCCTCCTCGCTGTGCAGGTTCAGATCAACGACACGGATCTCGAAATCCTTGAGCCGGTCCTGTAAATAAGAGAGCAGGTAAGAGATGCCCAGGGGATAGACAGGGTAGGGGACCGCAAAGCGGTTGGCGGAGATGAATAAAAGTTTGTACCTGGCCATATCCGGTATCTCAGGTTGTTAATTGCGTTTCCTGTTTCCAGAAATCGTAGTAGTTGAACCACTGCAGGGGATATTCTCGAAGGATCTCTTCCAGTTTTCTGACGTAGGCAGTAACTGCTTCTTTCAGAATCTCCTCCCGTTTTTGGAGATTGCGCGAGAATTCGGGGCGGTAGAGTGGAGTAGCATAAAAATGGTAATGCTTCCGGGTCTCTTTCACAGCAAATACAAAGGAGAGGGGCATGCGGAAACGGGCAGCCAGGTTTACGGGACCCACCGGGAAGCGGGCCGGTTTTCCCATAAAATCGACCGTAACAGTCTTGTTCCCTTCGATGAACCGGTCTCCATGCATGGCAATGATGTCGCCCCCGGTAAAGGCAAGTTCAATCTCTTTCAGGTGGTTGTAGTCCTCACGGATGACAATAAAATGGACATTCCGCTCTTTCAGGGTCTCTTCCAGGTAGCCTTTGATGCGCTGGTGTTCGGCGTCAAAAAGGAGGATATGAATGGGTTTGTTGAGTCGGTTCAGCAGGTTGCCGGCAATCTCCCAGTTACCCACATGAGCGCTGATCAGCAGTCCGCCGCCGTGCATGCTGCGTAGGTACTCTTCCCCTTCAAAATCGAAGGTGAAGCGATGCTGGAACCCGGAAAGCATGGCGAGTTTGTCGATCAGGATCTGTCCGAAGATATAGTAATTCCGAAAGATGCTGACTAACGACTTCAGGGCAGAATAATGAAGGATGTGCCTGGAGAAGGAGTATATAGCCCGGAATGCTTCCCGGGAATTGAAAACAAACCAGGTGATCACAAAACGAAGAAGGAAATAGGCAAACGGGATTCCAAGATATTGAATAGTCCAGATAAAGATTTTATACCCCAGGATCCCACCTCTGGTTTTTCCCTGCCACGACGACATCCGAAGGTCAGTTAGGGTTAACGCGTTTGATGACGTAAGAATAAAAGTCCTGGAGTGTCGTTACATCAGTCATCTCTTCTGCTTTCATCTTGAAGCCGAAATTATTCTCAATGATGACAAACAGGTCAACGAAATCAAGACTGTCAATTCCCAGGTCTCTTTTCAGATCAGCATCCTGCCGGATCTGCTCTTCATCAATCTCGATCTCTTCAATCAGAAGCTGGTTGATCTTGTTGATAATCTCATCGTTCTGCATCAGGAGCTTATTAACTGATGCAAAAATACATTTTTTTAATTTAATCCTACCGGGAAAACCTGCGGATCACCAGGGCCGAATTGGTGCCTCCGAAACCGAATGAATTGGAGAGAAACGCATGGATCTCAGCAGGGGTTGTCGCTGGGATGATGTTGAGGCGTGACGTGACCTCATCAGGCTGTTCAAAGTTGATATTGGGAGCTATAAAGGAATGCTGCATCATCAGCATGGAATAGACCACTTCGCTGGCTCCGCCCATCCACATTTCGTGACCGGTCATGGATTTGGTACTGCTCACAGGGGGTTTGGTCTTTCCGAATACATCATCAATCGCCTGTGCCTCGTTGCTGTCCCCGGCCAGGGTGGAAGTGGCATGGGCATTGATGTAATCCATGTCACCTGGATCCATCCCGGAGTCTTTCAGCGCCATTTGCATGGCTTTCCGGGGACCTTCCACATTGGGAAGGGAAATGTGTTCCCCGTTGGAGGAGAAACCGTATCCCACCACTTCTCCCAGGATGTTTGCTCCCCGGGTCATGGCAGATTCGTAGCTTTCGAGGATCACCGAAGCGGCACCTCCGCTGGGGACCAGGCCGTCGCGGTCGCGATCAAAGGGGCGTGAGGCTCTGGTCGGATCCGATTCACGGGTTGAAAATGCATTCAGTGCATCGAAACTGGCTGTGGATTCGGGATTGATCTCCTGGGCACCGCCACAGATGATGATATCCTGCAGTCCCTGTTTGATCAACAGATACCCCAGACCAATGGCATGTGAACCGCTCGCGCAGGCTCCGGCAACAGTGAAATTGATTCCACGCAGGCGGAAGATGACGGAAAGGTTCATGGATACCGTAGAATTCATGGACTGAAAGATGTATCCAGAGCCAATCATCATAGTATCCTTTTTTTCGCGGAGTATATCGACTGACTCTACCACCGGAACAGCTGAACTATCGTTGCCATAAAGGATTCCTACCTCATTCCGGTCCAGGAAATCCTGGTCGATTCCGGCGCCCTTCAGCGCCTCCAGGGTGGCGATGTAGGCATATTCGCCCTGCACAGCCATCCCGACCCGCATCCGGCGGTCGAGGATCCCTTTCAGTTGCGGACGTTCCACCATGCCGGTCAGTGCCGACCGGAACCCCATCTCCTTGCGGACCGGATCCAGAACGACACCCGATCTTCCCATGGAAAGCGACTCCTTCACTTCACCGAGATTCTTCCCGATGACGGAGTAGATGCCCATGCCGGTGATAACGACACGCTTCATAAAATGGTGAAATGGTGACATGGTGAAATAGCGAAATTAGTGGAAATAACTTTTATTCGTAATTCGAAATTCGTCATTCGTAATTAAGTATAAAGTCCTCCGTTTACGTTAATCACCGCTCCTGTTATGTACGATGCTTCCTCTGAAGCCAGAAATCCCACGATCCCCGCCACCTCTTCCGGGGTTCCGAAACGTCCCATGGGAATCATGGCTTTCAGCTGGGATTCGTCCATGTCTTTGGTCATGTCAGTAAGGATAAATCCCGGTGCCACCGCGTTCACGGTTACCTTCTTTTTAGCTACTTCCTGGGCCATCGCTTTGGTGGCGCCGATCAGGCCGGCTTTGGCAGCCGAGTAATTGGCCTGGCCCGGCAGCCCCTTAAGCCCCGACAGGGAGACTATATTGATAATGCGGCCAAATTTATTGAGCAGCATGTTTTTGATCAGAGTACGGGTGACAAAGAGGAAACTGTTCAGATTGGTGTTGATCACATCATTCCACTCCTCATCTTTCATCCACATCACCAGAGCATCTTTCCGGATGCCTGCGTTGTTCACGAGAACAGAGATGGAACTCCCTTCGTGGCTATCCATCCAGTTGTTCAGGGCCATCTCCACCGCTTCCTGGCTGGAGACATCGAATGGCAGTAACTCCCCGTCGCCCACTTTCTCCCGGATCAGCCCCAGTGTTTTCTCCGCCTCTTCGTGGTTGGAGCGGTAGTTGATCAGGATGTAATAGCCGGCTTCAGCCAGTTTCAGGCAGCAGGCCCTTCCAATGCCCCTGGAACCGCCTGTCACTAAAGCATATTTCATAATTCATTTAAAAGATTGCAAAAGTAATCTTTTTTGCAAATCTTCAAGCATGTGCAGGGGAATCTATACGCCGATCGCTGAGGTATGTCAACGATCGTTCCTGAAAAAATTATCCCTTTTTGGTCGCGCTTCGTTAACCGCTATTTCACGGTTGTCCATCTCTTTGCCGTTCAGCCCTTTGATGGCTTTGATGGCTTCGTCTTTGTTATCCATGACAACAAATCCAAATCCTTTACTCTGTCCTGTGTACTTGTCAGAAATCAATTTTACGGAAGTCACTTCTCCGTACTGTCCGAATTCTTTCATTAAATCACTTTCGGTTACCTTATAGCTAAGGTTGCCAACATAAATGTTCATAATACTCGTGTTTGTTAAAAATGTAAAAGAAAAAGGCGGGTTAAATTCGGCCAATCAAGGAGGGAAGGTAACTCGGCTTTTAATTTGTGACTCCGGAGGGATTCAAACCCCCAGCCTTCTGATCCGTAGTCAGATGCTCTATTCAGTTGAGCTACGGAGCCAATGCGCGTGCAAAGGTACAACATTTTTCCTTGTCTGCCTCTTCATTAAAAGAAAAAGGCTGCCCGGTCTACATCAAAACCAACTCAATGAAAAGCGGGAATTTGTAAACGTGGCAAATATTCAAGAAGATGTAGAGAATCAGTTAGTTAGTGAACCGGATATTTCCTATACGTCAGCAAATAATTTAGCGAGAATATCTATGACACGTGAATAAATACCGGGTTGCTGGCTTTCACGCGGACCAGCAATATTCAGGGTTCGGATCTGGTTTTTCCGGATCCAGGATTGAAATCTGCGGACCGGGATTGGCTGTTCTAGATCACAAGTAAACAGTGGCTTTCCAGCCGATCTGACACACAGGTATGTAAACTGGGTTCCTCCGGCCATCGAGCCGGAATAGAGGATCAGGGTTCCGTCGCCTGCCAGTACATTTTTTTCGGTACGTTCAGCGTACTCAACAGTTTTGGTTTCCCGCAACGGATAACGATCCGGGATCCGACCATCTTCGGCGATCCTCCCTTCAGGACAATACCCGCCGCAGGGAATCTCATGACTCAGGGCAAAGTCCAGCGCCGCCCGGTCTACGCCGGTCTGACCTCCGCTGATGATGATCAGTCTGGCTCTGCTATTTCCGAATAATTCGATTTTCGATTTACGATTTCTTAATTTTCTAATTTCCTATTCATGCATTTTACCAGCTCCTCCCCGGTCCCGATCCTGTAACCTTCGGAGAAGAAATTGATGATTCCGGAAGGGTTGATAAAAATAACGACAGGGTATTTGCCCGAAAGCGGAACATCCAGAGAACTGAAGAGCAGGTCAAACGTATAGTCCTCGTTAAGGGCATACTGAATCTTTCCGGTTAGTTCTCCCTTATTTTCATTGATAAACCTTTCTTTCTCCTGCTGATTAGGGAAGAAGAGAATCAGAGACCCTTTCCATTTTTCAATCTCACCGGCTTTTGCTTTAAGGTCAGCGATAAAATGCTTGGTAGGCTCTTTATCTGGTTCTAACCATGCCATAACCAGTCCAGATGCAGGATTAACAGTAATATTCTTATTGGCAAGGTCCGATTTCAATTTAGTTTGAACGAAAGAGCCGAAAACAAGAGGAGGAGTGAAATCTTTCCGAAGGGTAACCGGGAGTTCGGTAGTTTTGTTACCATTAAGTTTGATATGAACTAAACGGGCAAGGACTGTGCCATCATCAAGTCGGCTCCCGGTAACTACCATATAGGAGCCAGGTACAAGGTACAGTGTGATAGGGAATTTATCTACAAGGTCACTGTTCTCATAATCCAGTGTCCGGAAGAAGCCGTTCTTGAACTGTTCAACTGTAAAGTGGATGTAGTATTCAGGTGCAGCGGGGTTTCCCGGGGCATTCTGCAGGATGAGGGTGGCATTCCGCCCGGGCTCCGAAGGGGGATTCTCAAAATAGACATCGTTCCATCGTTCGTTCAGGTAATATTGCGGCACCCTGGTGGCCGGCTCGAGCCGGGCCGGGATGCCCAGGCTCCTGCAGGCAGCTACGAAGAATATATCCCTTGAGTGAGGATCGGCCGCCTTCAGTTCAAATACTCCCACCGGGGTTATGGGTGCACGGCTGTAATTTGCGTTGCTGTCGATGATAATATTGGTTTTCACCCAGTTGGCCATGACCTTCGGATTCTCTCGGGCGCTTTCGATGAAAGGCGGCTGGAATTTCCCTTTCAGGTAGCTGTGAAAAGGCTTCAGCTGTTCATTGTCCACGCGGGGATTCATGACATAATTGACGATCAATTCCAAAGAATCCGGAGTTGCAGACTGCCAACTGCCAACTGCCAACTGCCAACTGCTGCATGCATTGATGGCATCCGACAGGACGGCTGGATTGGCATCGTGGAGGTCCTTTTCCGAGACGGCATTCAACAGAGGGAATATCCATTCTTTCAGAGTATCCGGGACATCCGAGACAAACGCTACGATCTCGCGCCAGTTTCCTCTAGAACCCTGCAGGTACTTCCAGAGCTGCTGCGGATCAAGGTCCAGGGTGGCGGCCAGCCGGCAGGCTTTGGAGGAATCGATGAAGGTGACTTCGTAAGAGGTCCTGAGCTGATCTTCGAAAGTTAGCCGTTCGCTGTTCGCTTTTCGCAGTGATTCATTGAGATGGTCATTAACCTCCTGCCGTAAAGGTGGGGTAAAATCAAGATTTATTCCACCTGTTATCCCAGCGGCAGGCACCAGGTACATAGTTACCGTGTCCATGGACCTGACATCCGCACGGGCAAAGCCAACTATCTCTCCTTTGGCTGCCCAGATCAGCAGATCTCCATATCCTGTCAGGAGGGAAGCCAGCCCGTTACTATCGGACCGGGTTTTCAGAAGGGGGTAAAATTCGGCATAGTTGTAAAGCTGAAACTCAACCTCAGCGTTTGGAACGGCCTGCTGCTGGACATCCAGGATGCGGGCCCATATCCGTTTAGTTTGCGTATAATTAGGCAGAATGTTGATCTGTGTATACCGTTCGTCCTTCAGAAGCACTTCCTCAGGACCCTGGTAATCCCCGAAAACATTTGTATTGACCAGCATAGCCCGTTTTGCAGGCGCTGTAAACCACGCAAGATCGAGGTCAGGTTCCGGCTCACAGGCTCCCAGGTAGTGCCAGGCGCTGTCGACCCAAACCTCAACCCAGGCGTGGTTATCGTCACCGTGGGCCCACCGTGGGGTATAACATTGCCGGGCCGGAATTCCCACCGCCCGCAAGGCAGCTGTGGTGAAGGTCGACTCTTCCCCGCACCGCCCATAGGCAGTCTTCACCGTAGCCAACGGGGAAGAGGTCCGGCTGTCGGTTCCTTTATAGGTCACCTTTTCGTGGCACCAGTGGTTAACCTCCAGGGCTGCGTCCTTCATTGACATCCCCTTGATGCGATCTTTCAACTCAGAAAAAAAGACCCACCTGGAAGAGTCCAGGTTTTCATTGTTCACCCTGACCGGGAGCACAAAGTGCCGGAAGATCTCTTCCGGAACCCTTGTGCCCCAGAAAAATGTATCCCTTGCAGCCAGGGAACTCTGTACATTTTTCAGGAAGAATTCTCCATTGTAGTCAGCCAGGTCACTCAACGACATGTAGGCATAGAGAAATTCAAGTGCTTCGTGTTCTTCTGTGGTAAGGTGTTGCCGGAACACCTCAAACAGGGTATCTGACCGGTGCTTTGCCAGCTCTTCCTGTTTTTTAAACTGCTCCCTGACTTTTTTCCGGTACGCCGGATCGGAGATGAAATGGTCACCCTGGTTACACGACAGGGTAATCGTCAGGGGAATAAGCCAAGCAAACAGAAGGTTTTTTTTCATGCCATTTTAGTTGCCACAGGTTACGCAGATTTCACAGATTGTCAGAAGGTTATTACAATTTCTTCCGGAATATTCTGAAGAACCCTATCGGGCATGGGCGGTTCGAATCCATGAAAGATCAGTCTGAAAGAGCTGAATTTTGAGGGGAAATCACCCTCGGTCTGAGAGAACCAAATGGTCCGTTCAGACGGATCAAACCGGATTTTCCGTTTGCAGTAATTGCCCTCCTCATACCTGTAGGTGACTCCGTCGTCTTCATAGAGCAGAAACTCACTGCCATGATTCCCGTTGAAAAGATGAATTTCCAGTACCGGATCGGGTGGCTGCTCCGTGAACTGGATAACTGATTGAAGAGGAACAATGCTTCCGGCTTTCACAAAGACCGGCAGGTCATTCAGAAGAGCTTCCACGATGACCTCTGTGTTTCCCGGAAAGGCTTCACCGGTCGAATACCTGTACCAGAAACCGGCCGGGAGGTATACCTTTTGGAATTGTTGTTCACTGCTGACCGGGGCGATCAGGAATGCATCCCCGAAAAGATACTGGTTCTGGTACTTCCAGTCGTAGATCATGGGATTGAAGGTGTAGTTGATGGCCAGGGACCGGGCAACCGGTAACCCCGACATTGCAGAGGCATGAAACATGGAATAGATATAGGGGAGAAGCCGGTACCGAAGATCGATCATGGAACGGGCCGTTATTTCGGCATCCTCACCAAACGACCACGGCTCCTGGTCCCTTGAATTCACTACGGAATGGTTTCGCAGGAATGGGGTGAAAACCCCAACAGAGAGCCAGCGCAGAAAAAGTTCTTTGGAAGGACTGCCGATGAATCCACCGATATCCGGACCGGTGAACGAAATCCCGGAAATCCCCATGCTTGTAGTAAGTCTTACCCCCTGAAGCAGGTCGGCTTCAGTAGATGAATTGTCGCCCGACCACACGGCCGAATAACGCTGTATTCCTGAGAAACCAGCCCGCGTCAGAATAAAAGGACGTTCCCCTTTCAATAACTTTCTGGTACCTTCGAAAGTGGCGCGGGACATTTCCAAACCATATACATTATGAGCTTCTGCCATAGTGGTCGGATGGCCGTCAAAATCAAATTCAACGATATTGGGAATGCTTTGTCCCCAGGCTGAGGGTTCGTTCATATCGTTCCAGAAGCCTTCCACTCCCGCAT
>QYQJ01000215.1 GCA_007280875.1 Bacteroidota bacterium | reverse complement strand
GAGTACTTACGTAGTACCATTATTCAGTACCATCCGAGAAAATAGGGAGAATACTATCTCCGGATAAATCGATTTTCGGTTTACGAATGAAAGACAATTCGTCATTCGAAAATCGAATCATTTGGGAATCATGTAAAGGGTGAATCCGGCTCTTTCGCCATGTGGTTATAGACCATCCGGTCCATGAACTTCGGAAAGAACTTGTTCAGCAGCACAGTCATTTTTCCCTGTGTGGTAAGGATGAGGCGGTGTTTTCGGTTTTCAATGGCGTTGCAGATGCGTCTGGCGACCTCTTCTGCCGGCATCAGCTTCGCTTCGTTGAGGGGGGATTCTCCCTGGGCACTTCCATCCTTTGCCAGGGCTGTATTTCTGATATTGGAATTCGTAAAACCGGGGCAGGCGATCAGTACATGGAGACCTTTCTTCCTGTTTTCAATGCGTACTACTTCCAGAAATCCCTGCAGGGCAAACTTGGAGGCCGAATATCCCGTTCTTCCGGGAAGTCCCTTGTATCCTGCCACAGAAGAGATGCCTACCAGGGACCCCTTCGATCTCAGCAGGGCCGGCAGGGCAAACCTGGTGCAATAGACGGCACCATAGAAGTTGACATCCATTACCTTCCGGATTACATCCAGTTCGACCTCTTCAAAGAGCGCCCGCATGGAGATTCCTGCGTTATTGATCAGTACATCAATGCAGTCAAAGCGATTGAGTGTACTGTTTATCAGCCTTTTGCAATCTTCTTCACGTGTGATATCGCAGATCGTGCAGACAGCCTCCACCCCCTGGCGTATCAATTGATCACAGACCGTGATCAATTGTTCTTTGTTGCGGTCGGCAAGGACCAGCCGGGCTCCCCGTTCCGCATATTCAAACGAGAGAGCTCTGCCGATTCCGGAGGCGGCTCCCGTGATGATGACGACTTTCTCCTTCATAATTAAATGGTGAAATTAGTAATTTACTTGCGAAAATACGAACTATTGGGAGCATTTCGTAATTTCGTCGATTATGAATAGATTATATGACTGACAGGGAGTTGTTTTACAGGTATCTGGGGTTACCCTCTTTTACTCCGATGGGACTGGATATCGTCCAGGCGGAAGGGGTGTGGCTCACGGCCAGGGACGGGAAACGTTATCTCGATCTCGTATCCGGGATTGCTGTCAGTAACATCGGACACCGGCATCCCGCCGTGTTGGATGCCATCCGGGAGCAACTTGACAAATACCTCTATCTGAACGTGTACGGGGAGTTTATCCAGTCACCACAGGTTCGCCTTGCGAAACAGTTGACCGACCTTCTTCCCTCTACTCTGGATGCTGTCTATTTTGTCAATTCCGGTAGTGAAGCAATTGAAGGGGCTCTGAAGCTGGCCAAACGGTACACGGGACGCCGGGAAGTGATCGCCTTCCACCACGCTTATCATGGTTCCACAAACGGAGCACTGTCCATTCTCGGGAATGAGGAGATGAAGTTTGCATTCCGTCCCCTGATACCGGATACGCGGTTCCTGTGTTTCAACAACCTTCTTGAACTGGAATACATAACAAAAAATACGGCCTGTGTGGTAGCTGAAACCATCCAGGCTGAAGCGGGCCTGATTCTCCCCAATCCGGACTTTCTTCTGCAGCTGAGAAAACGGTGTAACGAAACGGGCACCCTCCTGGTGATCGATGATGTACAGATGGGTTTCGGCCGGACCGGGACCCTATTCTCCTTTGAGCATTACGGGATCGTCCCGGATATCCTGGTTCTTGCCAAGGCACTAGGGGCCGGCATGCCGCTGGGGGCTTTCATAGCCCCTAGGAAGATCATGGATGCTCTGGCTTTTCAACCTGAACTGGGCCACATCACCACGTTCGGAGGTCATCCGGTAAGCTGTGCTGCTGCCCTGGCTGGAATTGAAGTTTTGCTAACAGAAAATCTGCTGTCAGAAGTGGAGATTAAAGGCAGGTTGTTTGAAGAACAACTGAAAGATCATTCGGCCATACTGTCCTTCAGGAGAAGAGGGTTGGCCATGGGAGTGGATCTGGCTGATCCGGCAAAACGTAAAGAGTTCCTGGAATCGGCGCTGGACAATGGCATCATCCTCGACTGGTACCTGTTTAAACCTGCTACATTCCGGATTGCTCCCCCCCTGACGATCACTACTGAAGAAATTGAGGAAGCCTGTGAGCGATTGTTTACAGCCCTGGATTGTATTAGGTAATTCATGATAACGGATGCCAGATACCAAAAAATTCGTCATTCGTAAATCGTAATTCGTAATTGGTTTTGCCTGTTTACCTGCTACCGAAAGAACCCGTTTTTCCTTCTGCCAGTGAGGCCGAAGAAGAAGGACTGGTGGCTATAGGGGGGGATTTTTCGGTTGACCGGCTGCTGAATGCCTATGCTTCGGGGATCTTTCCCTGGTTTGTTCACGAAAATCAGCCCTACTGGTTCTCTCCTGATCCCCGGCTGGTATTGTTCCCTGATAAAATGAAAATCTCCAGATCGCTGGAACGGATTATCCGGTCGGACCGGTTCGATGTAAAAATGGATCAGGATTTCGAAGGCGTAATCAGGAGCTGTGCCCGGGTCAGGCGAGCTCATGAACCAGATACCTGGATCAGCGAAGAGTTCATCGAAGGATATACGAATCTTCACCGGAAGGGATTTGCCCATTCCGTCGTATGCTATTCGGAAGGATCCCTGGTGGGAGGATTATACGGTGTATCGCTGGGCAGGGCCTTTTTCGGTGAAAGCATGTTTCACTACAGGTCAAACGCTTCGAAAGTTGCCCTCTACCATCTGGTGAAACAGCTCCGGGAATGGGAATTCCATTTTATTGATTGTCAGGTCGAAACGGAACATTTCTTAAAACTCGGAGCCGAACTGATCCCACGTACCGACTATCTGCAGCGGCTCGATAGTGCGATAAAATTCCCAACCAAAAGAGGAAAATGGAGGTTGGATGCTGGATGCCAGATGCCAGATTCCGGTGTGCCAGATAATTAATTATCCGGTATCGGGCATCCGGGATCCGGTATTCTTTCCTATAGCCCTAGCTTCTTCCGGATATCCAGGGGGATTGCATTTTTATTCACCATGATATCCATGGTTTTCAGCTCCACGAAAGGTTTGGAAGCATAGAAAAAGCCCTTGTACTTGTGATCACCCACGCCCCACGAGTTCTTTACGATATAATAGACATTCCCGTCCTGATCCTTTGCCATACCGATGATGTGCATGCCATGGTCGTCGGTTGTCTGGTAATTGTCAAATTCCTGCTGGCGCATCTCCTGGGTGATCTTCTTTTCCGGAACAGGCTGTTTGAATTTGTAGAGTAACTCCTCTTTCTCTTTATCAGTCATTTTTTCCCATTTGGACTGTTCCAGTCCTGCCAGCTCAGGTGCATCTTTATCCGGGACGATGGCCACACCGTTTTTCCAGGAGAAGCCTTTTTCGCTGACATCACTGCCCCACACCACCGTATAGCCGTTTTGGATAGAATTGTCGAGAATCTTCATCAGATCTTCCAGAGGCACGTTATATACTTCGTCCATTAACCAGTTATCCGGTACTTCCAGAATAAATTTGGAATAGAATGGATGGTGGGTATAAGAGGTGATCTCGACATAGTCATCCGGATTCAGTCCCAGCATATCAGCAAATGATTTCGGCGAATATTCAACGCCATTGTACTTAAATTTTTCAGGAACCGGCCCGAGGTAAGCATCCAGGATCCCGTCGTAGCCTTTTTCCCAGACCGGGGTAAGTTTTTTGTTCGGATTTTTCACCACCGCATCCACATAAGCTTGCAATACTGCATCCATCTCCCCATGGACGGGTTTGTCCTCACCGATTACCAGGCCCGTATAAGCCTGATCGGGGATTATCCCGTAATTTTTCAGGACATAAGTGACATCATGGGCTGCACCTCCCCCACCAAAATTATGTTTCCCCTGGAAGCGGACATACAGGGGAGCTTTATCGGCATAGCATTGTCTTACACAGTACATTTCGGAAAGATCAAAGGTGTCTTTCCCGTTTCTGAGCAGTTCCGATTCCAGAAACGAAATAGCCGAATAACTCCAGCAGGTACCCGAACGGTACTGATTCTTCACCGGGCTAGCGGGAAGTTTGATCACTTCCGTAAATATGTAACCCGAATCAGCTTTCTTTTCTGTGGCTGTATCCTGGGCAGTTACCTGGAAGTTACATCCCAGGAACGCCAATACTAAAAGTGTAATTGCAAATTTTTTCATAATTGTGTTTTTATAACCGGTTATCCTGATTCCTATTATCACCTTGCGCCCCTGAGCCTTTGTGCTTCTATGCCAAGATCCTGAAGTGCTCCCCAAAAGTATAAATTAATCCTCTTCAAATGGATGATTTTTGTTAAAATCCGGACGGTAATGGTCGAAACTCCCCAATCCCTGGATAAAACCCCTGGACATTCCGAGCTCCTCCATGGTTGCCACCACCCTGGCGTATTCTTTCCGGGTAAGGGACCTGGAGAGCGAAGGAACTAAGCTGGCCTGATAGGCGGGGTAATACTGAGACATCAATCCGACATGCAACCGCGGGGATAGTTCAGTTGCCATATACCGAATCACCTGGATGCTGTTCTCCACATATCCCGGAAGAACCAGGTGGCGAACCAGGATCCCCGATTCGGCATATCCTGCATCATTGACCTGCAGGGTGGTCCCTTTCTGCCGCAGCATTTCCCGTAACGCTGCACCGGCGACCCGGGGATAATCGCTTGCATCCGAAAGTCGGCCCGCTAATTCCGGATCCATATACTTGAAATCAGGTAAATAGACATCTATGATTCCGTCCAGTTCACGAAGAGTTTCCACCGTATCGTACCCATTGGTATTGTAAACCCAGGTCGGATGGTAGCCAAGACTCTCCATAGCCCGGATAATCACTTTCACCTGGGGGATCATATGAGAAGGAGAAACAAAACCCACGATATTGATCCCGGTATCGAGGATCCTGGCAATCTGCCTGACCACCTCCTCCAGGGTCATTTCGTCCGAACGGTGATCCAGACGGTTGTTGCTGATCTGATGGTTCTGGCAGTAGATGCATTGCAGGTTGCAATGGGTAAAGAAGACGTTGCAGATGCCCTTCGAACCGCTGATGACAGGCTCTTCGCCACGGTGAGTATAGATGGAGGAAATGCTGAATCCGGTTCCGGCCTTGCAGTATCCCCTGTTTTCAGTGAAGCGGTCTGCATGACAGCTTCGCGGACAGAGGGAACAATTGTGCAGGATTTTGAGTTCTGAAAGAAAGGAAGAAAAATCCATGCCGGGTCTCGGGTTTTTAGTTATTTTCGTGTCACTCATTGAAGGTTTCCACCGCGAAGGCGTTAAGACGCTAAGGACGCGAAGATAAGGAATTTAACGACATGGATCTGACCCGCTATTCTACTATAATCTGGGACTGGAACGGTACGCTGCTGGATGATGCCTGGCTCTGTGTGGAGGTAATGAACGGCATGCTTAGGAAACGCAACCTCCCTCCCATCACCCTGGAGCTTTATCGTTCCATTTTTGACTTTCCGGTGAAGGATTACTATGGAAAGCTTGGGTTCGAATTTAATCGGGAACCCTTTGAAGTGGTTGGCATGGAATTCATGGCACTTTACAACGAAAGACAGAAGGAGTGTTCCCTTCATCCGGAGGTCAAACACCTGCTTCCTTACTGTCAGTTGAAAGGATACAAACAGTGCATTCTTTCGGCGCGCGAACAGAATGAGCTCCTGCAGGAGACCGTCGACCTGGAGGTGAGGCCTTTTTTTGACCTGGTATGCGGCCTGGATGATCACTATGCCCATGGGAAGACCGATGTCGGATTCAGACTGATCAGCGAGCTTGGCATCCCGCGGAGAGAACTCATATTCATTGGCGATACCCTTCACGATGCTGAAGTAGCTAAGGAGATCGGTATCGATTGCATCCTGATCCCCAACGGCCACCATTCGGAGGAACGGATCCGTTCGGCCAAAGTACAGGTATTTTCATCGTTAACTGAGTTTGTTTCCAGCATATGAGTAGAATGCGAAATTGGATTACACATACCCTGATATTGCTCCTTTTTCTTGCCGTGCATTGTTTTTCACAGGGAATTAAGGGAGCGGACGCACGAAGACATACTTTTTCAATTACGAATTCCGAATTAAGAATTAAGAATGAAAAGGGTCGAGGTGTAAGAGGTGGGGATTGGGATTCGGTTGCATTGGTTCTGGTTGTCGGGAAGGTACCATATAATCAGGCTGACCCGGAAGTGGTGGCAGCGATGGAGTTTGTTCGGGGGCTGGAAGGGTATAAGGTCGATTATCAATCCTTTAGCGAGATTAAGAAGCGCACGAAGGTACTGAAAGAGGCATCGGTTGTATGGTTTCACAGAGCTGATACATCCGATTTCAATGGAGCGGAGAGAGATGAAAAGGTCATCAGGTTTCTGCAGGATTATATGAAAGAAGGTGGCTCACTCTTGCTTAGCCTCGATGGATTCCGCTATCTGAACCTGCTCGGAGCGGAGCGAGCCATTCCGGCTGTCCGGTCCAAACCTTCGGTGGATGAGGGTTACGGACGGAAGCTTGGATTCCACGGATATCGTCAGCATCCATTATTTTCAGGCCTGAACGGGGGAGCTTATATTTACAAGCCCACCCGGGATCTCACCGTCAGGATCAACGGATTCTTCGGGGATACGGTTCCCGAACAGGGAAAGGTGGTGGCCATTGATTGGGATTACATTTTTTTTCGTGAAGATTCGAAGCTGATCACTGAATATGATGTCGGCCCTGGAAAGATTCTAGCCATAGGGGCATACACCCTTTTTGGGGTTCCTAACGATCACCGGTCTCATCTGGAAGCTTTTACGAAAAATGTCCTGGATTACCTGACGGGGAAACTGACTGACGAACGGGCTTACTACTGGACAACCTCCCCCCCTGCCGTGGTTCCCTGTCTGCCCAAAGAGCAGAACCGGGACCACCTGTTTGCCTCCATCCCTGCTGCGAAGCCATGGGAACTTCCTCCCGGTCGCCTCGCCTTCCCCTTTCATCCGGCCACCAGTAACTATTGTGAAGCAGCCGGTGAGCGGATCCTGATTATGGGACAGGAAAAAGGAGGCATCGAAGAGATCTGGGCCCATCCCTTCATGGCCCTGCGTGACTATTCGATAGGCATCAGGCAAGAGGCATCAGGCACCAGTTTCGTACCTGTTAATTCCATTTCTGAGATTGAAATCCGTTCCGACGGCTTTGTCAGGCAGTATCTTACCGAAGGAGGGATACTGAGGGAGGTGGTCGTTGCCGATCCGGTTCGTCCGTGCGGTGTTGTTCATTACGAATGGGACGGACCCCAACCGATTATACTGATGATTCGGTTCAAGAGCAATCTTCGGCTGATGTGGCCCTATCCGGCTACCTGCACGGGGTCCCTCTGCTTTGGCTGGGATGAGGATTACCGGGCATTTACGATCCATGATCAATCAGGTGATCTGGTGGTTCTGGTGGGTGGAAATAAAACCCCGGAAGCGTATTCCATTGAACCCGGTGAAGGGTATGTCATCGATGCCGGCGCAACCTATTCCCTTGCATCCGGAGAGGCCCTGGATATTGTGATTGCTGCGGGTCAGGAAGGGGATCCGGAGACGCTGGGCCAATTCGATCAGACGATCCGCGATCCGCGATCGGTTTTTTCCGGAGCCAGGCAGCATGTCGAAAAGCTGTTCACCGACCGGTTGATGGTGACTTCTCCTGATTCCAGCTTCAATGCCGGTTATCAGTGGGCGTTGCTGGGAACCGACCGCTTCTTTGTCACTACCCCGGGCATGGGTTCTGCATTGGTAGCCGGGTATGGCACCACGCGCCGGGGTTGGGATGGCGGTCAGGAGGTAAGCGGACGCCCGGGATATGCCTGGTATTTCGGTCGGGATGGCCAGTGGAGCGGGTTTGCCCTGCTGGATTATGGCGATTTCGAAAAAGTTAAGCAGAACCTCGAATTCTATCTGAAATACCAGGACCTGACCGGGAAGATCCTTCATGAAGCAACCACCTCCGGAGTCATCCATTACGATGCGTCGGATGCCACTCCCCTGTTTATTGTGCTGGCGGGGAAGTACTTCCGCCATTCCGGGGATACAGCCTTCCTGCGAAAGAACTGGGCAGGTATTAAAAAGGCCGTCGATTTCTGTTTTTCTACAGATACAGACGGGGATCACCTGATTGAGAACACCAACGTAGGGCATGGCTGGGTTGAGGGGGGTCAACTGTATGGTTCCCACTCCTCCTTATACCTCACGGGTTGCTGGGCAGCTGCGCTGGAGGCGGCGGCCCTCATGGCGGAAATGATGGAGGATCCTGCATCAGATCTTTACCGGCAGGAACTTGGGACGGTAAAAGGGTTGATCGAACAAAGGTTCTGGGATCCCAAAGGGCTGTTTTATGCGTATGGTCTGAACCGAAACGGAGCCCAACGGACTGATCCTACGATCCTGCCCGCTGTTCCTGCCTATTTCGGTGTAACCGACCGGTTCAGGATACGTTTTTTACTGGATCAATACGCCGCCAATGCCTTTTCCACCAACTGGGGAACACGCATCATCCGGGAAGATAGCCCCCTGTTCAAGCCCACCGGGTACCATTACGGGAGTGTGTGGCCGCTTTTTACAGGTTGGACAGCCCTGGCGGAGTACCGGTATGGTAATTACCTTCAGGGATTTACTCACATTATGAATAACCTGAATGTCAGCCGGAACTGGGGACTTGGGTTTGTAGAGGAGGTACTGAATGGAGCCGAATATCAGCCTTCCGGTGTCTGTCCGCACCAGTGCTGGTCCGAGACCATGGTAGTCCAGCCGGTCATTGAAGGAATGCTCGGACTGGAAGTATTTTCCAACCGAAACACCCTCCGGCTATTTCCCCGGCTGCCTGCAAACTGGGATTCACTTCTGGTAGAGCATATCCGGATTGGAAATCAGCAACTCTCGATGCGGTTTCTTCGTGACTCTGTATCCATGCATTGGGAGTTTTCGACCGATAAAGCACCTGCAATCACCCTGGAGTTCCTTCCAGTCCTGCCCCCAGGAACCAGGGTACAACGAATAGTTGTGAACGGGGTGGATTACTCGTTTGCTACCTTTACCACCTCCCGGGATATCTCCGTTTTCCTTACCGTTTCCGTTTCCGTTTCAGGGCCTGTAACCATTGAGATCACTTACCAGGATGGGATCGCTGCCCTTCCGCTGGTGCCATCTCCAGTTCCGGGCGACCGGGCCGAAGGAATGCGAATCCTTGATGCGCAGCTGAAAGGACGTACCTATTCCGTTAACCTGGAAGGTTTGGCCGGGACCTCTGATACCCTTTCTGTCTGGAGTTATCTGCCGCTGGAATCGATTACTAACGGAACTGGTATCGATCGGAAGGATCGTATAACTAAAATTTTAGTTGAATTTGAAAAAACAGATGAAAAATATACCCGAAAGCAGCTCATGATGATCCCGCTTGAACAACAATAAAGAAATAACATTCGCCTGCCACAGCAACCTGTTATGGAATTCTTTTTATGCCGCGATTTTACGATTTCTCAAGCTTCTTTATTGCTTGCCGGATGTGGTTTTATCCTGGTCAGTCTTTTCTGCCACGTTTCCGGTAAAACACGCTGGAGCTTGTGTTTTCTGGTTGCCGGTTCCTTTTGTCTGTTTCTGTTCAGTTCGTTGCTGGATCCGTTTCTGAATCTATGGGATGAGCGGTTTCATGCACTGGTGGCAAAAAATCTAATGACCCATCCCTTCAAGCCCATGCTCTATGCCGATCCGGTGGTAGATATTCCGTACGACAGATGGGACCGAGCTTACATCTGGCTGAACAAGCAGCCGTTTTTCCTCTGGCCCGCTGCATTTTTTTTCCACATCTTTGGTGTCAACGAATTTGCTTTGCGGCTGCCCAGCGCTCTGGCTGGTTCAATTCTGGTTCTTCTGGCTGTCAGAACCGGCAGGCTGCTGGTCTCTGACAAGACCGGGTACTATGCTGGATTCCTGTTTGCGACTGCTTTTTACATGATGGAGATCATTTCGGGGCGACAAGAACTCGAACACAATGATATGGCCTTCCTGCTCTGGGTTTCAGCAAGTATCTGGGCCTGGGTCGAATACGTCAGGTCACGGAAACGACGATGGATGATCTTCCTGGCGGTTTTCAGCGGTGTTGCGATCCTGGTAAAATGGCTAGTCGGTCTGCTGGTTTACCTGGGATGGGGAGTATATATAGCCTTCACCAGGGACCGAAGAAAACAGGAAATGGTGAGACTTTTACTGGCGCTTTCCATTACGTTTGCTGTTGCTGTGCCGTGGTACGGATATATTCTGTTCAACTATCCGGTCGAAGCCGCGATGACACTGCAACTTTATACGGCACATCTGACCATGCCATTGGATGGTCATGACGGGAATTTTTGGTTTCATATAACTAATCTGCCGCTTTTGTACGGAACCCTTGTTACTTACCTGCTGATCCCGGCCCTGTTGGTGCTTTATCAAAAGGTAACCCCGAAACCGGTAACTATCTCATTGATAACGATGCTCATAGCCACCTATCTGTTTTTTTCTATCGCACAGACAAAAATGCCAAGTCTTCCCTGGGTCGCTTCGCTTCCAGTCTACATTTCCATAGGTACTCTGATGGATGCAGTTATTGCCTGGTTCCATCGGATAAAAGCTCCCCGTATAGTTCTGTTCGTGAGTACTTTCCTGTCACTTGCCGTTATAGGTTACTTCAATCTGGGGATACCTGAACTTGCATATAAACATACGAAAGATGTGAAACGAAACAGGTTATTAGGCAATTTGTCACACAATAAACAAATTTTCCTGGATCTCCCTGAGCAACTTCCTGATCACTCCGTCGTATTTAATGTGAAAGGACGGCATTATATTGAGTGTATGTTTTACAGTGGCTTTACCTCCTACCCTTTCATCCCCTCTACCTCTCAGATCAACGACCTTCATCATCAGGGGAGACCTGTCGCGATCTTCCAGTCATCACGGGATACCCTGCCTGAATCCACCTGGAACAACCAGGGAGTCTTTATAATTCATAAAACTCTCCAGGGATGGGATTAAAACAGAAATGATATGACCCCATGAGAACATGCATCCTAATCCTGCTAAGCCTTGTGATTTGGAGAAATACCGAATCGCAGAACCTAAAACCTGTTGAGGAGTACCTTCGACTGAATGCCGGGACTGAAGATCCCCTGTATACTACCTACGCAGCAGCCATGAAGCGCTCCCGTCTGTATGGGGATAAGGCCTATAAAATGGATTACTACTCTGATTGCAAGCCGGTTACATACTATTCTGACCAGGCCGGATCGATGTACTGTATCTGGAAGGTCGATGAAGTAGTGGTACGGAATATCGGGGAGTACTTCCGTAAACCTGTAGTGCTCTTCTCGTTTCCGGATATGGCTATCCTCGACTATGAGCCGTTCAGGGGAATCTATGTCCGCGAGACTTTTTTTGTTTACAGTTCATCCATCGCCTTGGTAGAGATGGAGGTTCGGAATGTCGACAAGGTTCCGCATGAGGTGGTGGCCTATCCGGTTCTTGAACTGGGAAACGATTCCCTGGAGATTGTCGGGTATGATACCTCCCGGCATAGCTATATTTTACACCGGTATGAAAATCCTTACCGTTTGATCAGCAGCCTGAAACCGGAATATGGGTATCCGACACGGGTCAGGGATATCTTTACTACCAACCAGGAAGAGGATTCCTGGGGTGGATACCGGGGGACATTAGATCATTTCTATACGTTCATTAAAACGGACTTTTATGCCACAAACAAAACAGAAAAACTGAATCATAAGGTGTCTGGATATGTTGATTTTATAGCTATTCAGTTGAAGCAGAGATTAAGACCGGGGGAGAAAACTAATTTCAGATATATCCGTGGGTTTCAGGACCAGAAAGAGTCGGTGCAATCCTTGCAGGAGGAACTGGAGCAGGTGAAGAAGGTTTACCTGAAGACCTATTACGAGGATGACCTGATCCTCTTTTCCCGTATTCCCCGGATCCGGTTTCAAGCAAAGGATGAAAAGCTGGTATACATTGGTGCTTATAACCTGGTGAGGGGTTCCATGTATCCTCCGTCCGGGAAAACCTCACACAATTTTTATGTCTTCAGCCGAAACCCACTCTGGGGCTGGGGACACGGGCATCAGGTCCTGCACGAATCACTCAGCATGTTGAGCTATGTCTATATGGATCCTAAATCGGCAGAAGGGTCTCAACGGGTTTATATGGAACAGCAGCGGGCCGACGGATTGATCGCTTACCGCCACGGTCCCAGGGGATTACAGGACTATCCGCACCACAGCATGCCGACCACATCTGCTCCTTTCTTCAACTGGATCAATTGGGAAATCTATCAGGTCAGCAAAGACAAAGAGTTTCTGGAGGATGCGTATCAATCCGGCACTGAATACCTCAACTGGATCATCGCCAACCGCGATACCGACAAGGACAGCACCTTCGAATGGGGTCCATACGGGCTAATAGAGAATGTTAGGGATTGGTATAATCCTGTTTTTCAGGTTTCTGCGGAGCGATATCTCGATGTGGACAAGGAGGATATTTCCGATGAGCTGGAGTGTCTGGATCTTTCGTTGATGGTAATAAAAGAGATGCGAAGCCTGGCATCCATGGCCCATGAACTTGGCAGAGCGGGCGAAGCCGCCATCTGGCGTACCTATGCTGATGCCGTGACCCGTCGGGTCAATGAGCGCATGTGGGATGATTCCACCGGTTTCTATTATTCTGTAAACCGGGATGACCATGGATGGTATTTTATGACCCGGGATCTCAGAAGGCAGGAAATCATTGGATTCCTGCCATTATGGGCGGAAGCGGCACCAAAAGAGAGGGCCGCTCAATTGATTGAAACACTTACAGATTCAACCAAATTCTGGAGAAGGTATGGGATCCCCACCCTGGCTGCTGACGATCCCTGGTACAGTCCGAATGTGGATTACTGCTGCAAATGGAATGGGCCGGTCTGGATGCTCTGGGACTATATGGTTTACACAGGGCTGAAGAGCTATGGATACGACTCCCTGGCTCATCAAATTGCTGCTAAAATGCTGGATGCTGCAGTGACCCAGTTACGCAAGAACCACAACTTCTGGGAATCTTACAGCCCTGATAATGAGGTATTGAATTGTCCGCCAAACTATATCTGGGATGCGATTCTGGCGAAGCTGTTGATTGAGGAATATGAAGAGAAATAGGTCATAGGTTATAAGCTAGAGGCACTATATTGTATGGTAAAGGTCGTATCTTTGAATTTTGAATTTTAAATGTAAACTTTGAATTCCCTTTCTATGGTTAAGGTATTACGGTTTTTCATGGTGTTCTCCGGGATTCTTTTCCTGATTTTAACAGGTTGTGATCCGTCGACGAACCGGGCGAACCTGGAGAAGCTGTTATCTCCGGCATCGCTGCCCTATGCCAAACCTGCCAAGCAGTTCCAGGTGGCCAGTACTGACTCGGCCGGGCAGAATAACGACCGGATCACTATTGCACCCGGGGCTACAGCTACAATTCTGAACGTTACCGGGCCGGGGATCATCACCCGGATCTGGTTTACGGTTGACTCCCGGGACCCTAATTTTCTCCGGAAACTGGTGCTGAAAATGTACTGGGATGATGAGACGGAACCTTCCGTCAATGTACCAATGGGTGATTTCTTCGGATGTGCCTTTGAATACCGTCCCTACATTTCGCAATACCTGGGTATGACCAGCGGCGGATATATATGTTATTTCCCGATGCCATTCGAGAAATCGGCCCGGATCGAGGTGTTAAATGAGACCAGTCAGGAAGTATATGCCTTTTATTACCAGATCAACTATTTCAAACTGGAGGGTTACCTGGAACGCAGTGTCGGCTATTTTCACGCATACTGGAACCGTGATATCCGCACCGATTACGATTCGAATTACACGATCCTGAGAGCTGACGGGCAGGGACACGTGGTGGGAGTCAACCTGCAGATACAGTCCTACGACGGGAGCTTTGCCTTTCTGGAAGGGAATGAAATGATTTACGTCGACGGAGAGAAAAAGCCATCTATTGTGGGTACGGGTACAGAAGATTACTTCTCGAGCGGATGGTACTTCAAAACAGGAGAATTCGCAGGTCCATACCATGGACTGGTTCTCAAGGACGACAGCCTGGGGCGGATTTCTGCTTACCGTTTAAACATAGTGGATCCAATCCCGTTTAAAAAACACATTGTTTTCACTATTGAGCACGGTCATGGCAACCAGGAGATTGCCGATTACAGCAGTACCATCTACTGGTATCAGTTGGAGGATCATTTTGTCCTCCCCTTGCTTCCCAAAGCCGGAAGCCGTGTGGTACTCAATCAGATTACACCCAATAACCTGGTCGAAGCCGAAGAGCTTCCCCTGAACACTTCCGGGATCACTACGGAAGTGGTGGATGTATCGGATCTGAGCCCGGAATGGAGTGGCGGGAAGCATCTGCTCATTCATTCTGATAGCGGTTCGGTCTTTAACCTGAATCTGAACAAGATGTTCGAGTCGTCGTACCGGATCGATCTCTATTTCAGCAAAGGCCCGGATTATGGTAATGTTGAAATTCTAGACGGGAAAAAAGTGATCGGTAGAATTGATGGGTACGCGCCCTTCCTGCAGGCCGGAGGAAAAGTCAAGCTTCAAGACCTGATTCCTGTTTTTGGCAAGATTCACCTGCAGTTCAGGATTACTGGCAAAGACCCCTCTTCCACCGGATACCTGATCGGCTTTGATGGTATAGACCTTATCCCGAAACGCATCTTCATCCCTGACTGGTATATCCTGGGACCTTTCCCAAATCCCAGAATCACGGAAACACGACGCCTGGGGCTGGATTCCATCTATCCACCGGAGACCAACATCGATACCATGATGCGATACAGTGGGGCCGGAGGGCAACCAATTCACTGGAGATACGTAGAAACTCCTCAGAACGGGTATGTGACACTCTGGGATAAGGTTGATCCCTCCGAACTGGTCGTGACCTATGCCGTGACCTATATCTATTCCCTGAAGGAGAAAGATGCGCTCCTGAAGATCGGCAGTGACGACGGAGCCAAGGTATTCTTTAATAACAAAGAGGTCTACAGGTTTCTTGGAGTTCGGATCGCTCAGCCCGATCAGGCTGTCATTCCCGTTCACCTGCGCGTAGGATGGAATAAACTGCTGTTAAAGATTGAGAATAATCTGGGAGGATATGCCTTCTATGCCCGCATACTTGATCCAGGTAACTCACTGTATTACAGCGCAAAACAAATACGTCCACCGGAATCATGGCTGATCGGAAGAAAATAATCTTCATCGGGTTCACTTTGCTTTTACTGACAATCGGGTCATTCGCTCAAACCAAAGTCGTCCAGGTAAGTGAGGTTCCGGATAATTTCTGTACTTCGGAAGCAGAATGGAAACTATACCGGATGATCAATGAGTACCGGCGACAGTACGACCTCCCCCCTATCCAGCTTTCCCGTTCCCTTTGTTACGTCGCCAATACCCATGCCAAAGATCTTTTCTTTCACCACCCTGATCAGGAGCCGTGTAATTTTCATTCATGGTCGGACAAAGGTCCGTGGAAACCATTCTGTTATCCCCGTGACGAGGACAAAAAGAACTCGGTCTGGGATAAACCGAAAGAGCTTACCGGATATCCAGAAAAAGGATTTGAAATCGTTTACTGGGAGAACAATGCAGTGGTGATCGACAGCGTAATCGCTTTCTGGAAATCATTCGATTACTTCAACAGCTTTTTAACGAACACCGGGAGATGGGAAGGTTATACCTGGAATGCCATCGGGATAGGTATTTGTCAGAACTATGCTGCAGCCTGGTTCGGTAAGGTGGTTGATCCGCTGGGGACTCCCTTTGTATGCGGACAGAAACCCCCTGAGTCGAAACCAGATACGGTAAAACATGCTCCCAATCATGCGGTTAAGCAGACAACTATTCAGAATGATGAAAGATCGCCTGTATCCGCCGTACCTCCGAAAACTACGATTTCCCCGCCAGGAACAACACCGATAAAAGGGCATTATTGCATCATTATCAAAAGCCAGCTTCCGTTAAAGGAAGCCACTAAGTTGGTCCAGCAACTCACTGTGAAAGGATACAGTCAGGCCCGGGTGCTTCAGTCGGAAGAAAAAATCAGGATTTCCCTGTATGACACGGCCGATCGAGACGAAGCGTTACGGTTGCTGAAAGAGGCTAAGAAACTATACCCTGATGCATGGTTATTCAAACAATAACCATCCTGAATATATATCTGACCGACTAGTAGGAATCCTTCACTAACCTGAATCCCACTGTAGCATTGCGATCCAGACCGGGTCCGATCAATAGCAACATCTCAGGATGGTCTGCGGGCAATGGTCCGCCCGTGACATACCAGATACTTGAGGTGGGATGATAATAACTTCCTCCCCGGATGACGGTGAAATAGTAACTTCCGTTTGAATAAACGTCACCGGTCATCTGCCAGACATTCCCGATCAGATCTTCTACCCCGAAGGGGCTGGCCCCTTTCGGAAAGCGATTAACAGGAGTGGGATAATTGAGATTGTAGTTGCACCGGGTACTATCCATTTCGTTTCCCCAGGGGTATTTGCACAGGTCTGTTCCCTGCGCTGCATATTGCCACTCCGTTTCGGTTGGCAGGCGTTTGCCTGACCAGGTAGCATACGCCTTCACATCATCCAGGCTCACATAGACGACCGGACAATCCTCCTCACCTGATGGGATCTCTCCGTTAATCCAGTTTTTCAGGTAATTGGCAGGATCCTGTGGTTGATATCCTGTTTCCAGGAGGAAGTGTTGCCACTGGCGGTTGGTCACCGGATAGCGGTCCATGAAAAACCCCTGCACAATAATTTTAACAGTATCGGAATAGTCTGGAAGCTGAATAAACGGATCGAGTGTCCCCGGAGCCCGTCTGGTGTAAAAGGAAAATGTTCCGCCAGGTATCCTTACCATGTTTTCCGGGCATTTTCTCACCGGGGATGTCCGTATCAGCCGGGAGATGCTGTGCGGGATGCTGTTCTTGATCTGCACAATCCGCTCGTCTCCCAGCAGATCTCCCTGAAACAGTTGGATCACTATCTTTTCCGTAGTTTCAGGCAAAAATTCCCAATAGGGAATGGCATTCCTTCCTGCCTTGAAAGTGAACGATCCTGAAGCATAGGAAGGATTCTCACCGGTGATGATAATCCTGGATCCGGAAACCGGTGGCACCGAAACAAAGAGGGTGTCAGGGTTGATATGAACATCCAGTAGATCAGGCAACAGTGCGATGCAACCGACCGATCCTTCGCGACGGGTGTGAAGCCATAAGCGGTCAAATGGCTCCAGGTCGACGGGTATCAGGAAGCTCTCCCTGTTTGCTACCGGAGTGATCTCTTCATGGTTCCAGAGATCGACCCAATGGTGTCCTTCCCGACGGGGCTCCACTTTAAAAAGAGGGCCAGAAAAGCCTTCGGGTTTCAGATTCAGTACCGTATAGAGGATCTTGATTCCGTCGGTCCACCGGTTGACATAGACACTGTCTGTTTGGGTTGGAAGGAGGAACTGAAGGTCATAATTGTGAAATACGGTAGTGTTTTCCCTGAGAATTTTGGTGGTCCTTCCCAAATAGGCATACTCCTCTTCCATCCAGGAGGGGCGACCCGGCCGCATCGTATTGATCTCCACACCGTACCCGTTGAAAAAGGCACAGGCCAGTTCCCGGTGCAGGCGGTCATCGGCCAGTTGCAGCACCCGGAAAATAGCAAAATCGGGTTTGATCAGTTTGTTCAGGTTTACCGGAGGGGGTAAAACCAGCGCATCATGCACCCGGCCTGATACGATCCCCGGCATATCTCTGGGAATCGCCATCCCTTCGCTGTACATGATGATCCCCGGTTTTACTTTATCAGCTGTTGCCTGAAGCTCATAGCTCGAGGCTCCCCTGGTATCGAGCACCACCCCGTCGGCATCAATTTCACGGAGTAGTTCTTCCATGCCGGTGAAATGGTCCTCCTTCCGGCCTGATTCATCCCAGGGATTATAAGAGATGAAGTATTTTTTTCCGTTCAGGTGGGTGAAATCGGATTGTTTTCGTAATTCAGCAATGCCTCCCGGAAGATCCCGGTACATATCCCACTGGTTCCGCTGATCGAGACCGAGTCTGGGCCAGGTAGGCCAGAGCGTGAAGATGTCATATCCGCCGGTCAGGGAATCGAATTCAAACAGGGTAGTATAGAAGTTGTATTTACCTGTTTGCCAGTCGTAAAACTTCCGGTCCCAGGCAAACTGAAGCATCATGATGTAGGAATGATTCATCCATTTCAGGTCATCCCTTCTGTACATTGCCAGGTTGAAGGTGTCAAGGTCGTATAGCCATCGGTCCTGGAACATCAATTTCAACCCCTCGTGCCAATCACCACCGTGAATATCCGACCAGATAGTATATTCCACCCACCCTCCCGGTTGCAGGGTGATCGCCCAGCGATCCGGTCGGGTCTTCTCCTGATCCCGGCCTGTGCGCCGGGCCAGCGCGACCAGAGAGAGGGTGTCGTTGATGCGGAAATCGGCGAATCCCAGATGCCAGGCATTATCAGGCAGGATCACTCCGACAGGCCCGTACCCGGGGCGGTACAACCTGGAGCGGCAGAGGTAGTCGGGCCACTCTTTGGTCCCGTCGGCGGTGATGTAGACCTTGTCGTTCCCCTCTCCCAGCGGTACCAGGTTTTCGATTCGGTGATCAATCCTACTGGTGTTCGTATATCGGATCCGGTACTTCACTCCAGGGTGAAATGTACTGTCGAAAGTAACGGTTCCAAATATACTGTCCCCCAGAATGAAGTGGATCGTCCCGTGTCCATATTCCGGTGGGGAGCAGAACGAGGCAAAGTAATTATCATCCATCAAAAGGGTATAAAAGGGAATCTCATACCGGAATTTAACACCTTTATCACCAGCCAGTTGAACTCCTTTCAGGGCAAACGCCTCAGGCTCGCAGAATGTCAGTCTTGTGAGCTGGGAGAAAACAGGAATTACCAGGAAAATCAGCGCGCCAGAGAAGAACAGCTTGATGGCATTCGTCATACTTAATTCTATTCGTAATTCTTAATTCGTCCTTCGTAATTAATAAAAGAGGTCTTTCTGCGCAAACGCTTGTTCGTGTTCCAGCAGCCATTTCTTACGCCAGAGGCCACCGGCATATCCTACCAATTTACCGTCGTTGCCGATCACGCGATGACAGGGAATAACGATCCAGATCGGGTTCTTGGCATCGGCCTGTCCGACAGCCCTGAATGCTTTGGGATCTCCTATCCGTTCAGCCAGTTCGTGATAGGTAATGGTTTTACCGTAAGGAATCTTCTCCAGCGCCTCCCATACCTTTGTTTGGAACTCTGTTC
>QYQJ01000076.1 GCA_007280875.1 Bacteroidota bacterium | reverse complement strand
CACAATCCTGGTTAGGCAATTGAATATAAGCTGGTTGAGATAAATCTGCCCTAAAAATAATCAACTCCTGTTTTACAGAACTTAATGAAATAATTTCTTTCTTATAATCTCCATCAATATCCAGGGTGTCAAAAGGGGAAAAAACTAATCCGGGATCCAAATGGATCTTTGTTTCTTTAAAATTGGTATCGAATGTCAAAATTCCACCTGAAAGGTAAGGAATAATCAGGTTAGGAACTCCTCTATAATTTATACTGTATACATTTCTAGCCTGATTAAATTTGATACCTGGAATTGAACGAGAACTCAGAATTTCGCCCGTATTTTTAAAATGATACAAACAAATACTCTTCCCACTGGCTTGCGGGGGTAAATAAGAAGAATATATGTCAAAATAACCATGATTATTGGGGATGCATGTATGTGACAATCCACTATATCCATAGTTGGAGAATTTCACGGGTGGGAACAAGTAATTAAGTTGATGATCGAGAACAATCAACCAGCAACACATATCATGAATTAGGTATTTGTTTGTATCCTGAACATTTTGTGAAGCATATCCATTTAGAACAATCTCATTATATCCGTCGCCTGTGATATCACGGATAAGCACCTGATAGATAGGGTAACCATTGATAGGGGAGATGCGCAGGGAATCGTTAAGAATATCATAAATATACACATTTCTTGGGGAAATTGGTAACCCGGAGTTTATCGCGAATACAAGATCTTTGAACCCATCCAGGTTCATATCTATTAATTCATTAATATAAATTTGAAGATTAGGTTGTCCTCCAATTGTATTAATTGAACTGATAAATCGGGTTTTGTGAAGGGGTGTTTTATTGAGAAGATTGGAAACGATATGCAGAAAAACCGAATCATGAGATATAGTGAAGAGATAGAACTCCTTCAGTTGATTACCATCGTAATCGCCTGTCATGACAAACCTATTATTTGTGAAAGAAAAATTCCCTTGAAAATCCCACTCCTGCAAAAACAGGGCAGGATAGAATTGAATAAGCACAGAAGAAATCCCATTCTTTTTGGCATAATGTGATGCAAGAATTCTGTCAGCGTAGCCATTTCCATCCAAATCATCATAAAACACCAAATCAGAATCTGGTGTTAGAGATTGATAAACTTGGTTGATGATATATTTTGGTGCCTTAGGAAAAAATAACAGAATGATTGCAAGGGAAACAATGAATGAAATAAAAAGGGGATGAAACAGGAACTGAATAACTCTTCTGTTAACTTTCATGATTTCCCCTTCTTGAAGAAGGATCAAAGATAAAGGTTTTAGTAGAACTGGGTTTTGCAGCAGCATATGGTTGTGCTTTTTCTGAATGCGGAAAATATACGTGGTTTGCTTCAACAAGTTCAAAGGGAATGGCTTGTGGAGTATGGTTAAGCAATAAGGAAAGTGCTAAAGTTATGTGTGGATTTGGCAAGAACGAGGGGTTCTATGTTAGATGTGTCAAAGATTAGAGGTGTGTGTTTAGATTAGTTAAACACCTCCATCGCCTTATCCAACTCTTCATTTATAATCTTCGCATAGATTTGCGTTTCCTCGATTAAAGAATTGTCAAGGGTTGATACATCTCGATCCGGATCCCTTTCCAAAACCAAAGGGGCTTTTTCTGGCATTAGGCGACTTTTTTCCCCCAAAGACAGAGTGAAACATGAATACGGTCACCAAGAAGATCATTCATTAACACCTCCATTACTATAGCCTGCCTATTAAAGTGCAGCCCCATACTTCCCATAAATCTTCTGCATATCTCGGTGGATCAGGTCATCCACTACCCGGGCGTACTTCTTGGTCATGTTGATACTGGAATGGCCCAGCATTTTAGAAACAACCTCAATGGAGATATGGTTGGCCAGCGTCACTGTGGTTGCGAAGGTATGCCTTGCCGTATGGGTGCTGAGGTTTTTATCAATACCCGTCAGATCGGCGATCTCCTTCAGATACTCGTTCATCTTCTGGTTGCTGGGGACAGGCAGCACACAACCGGTTCGTTGGCAATAGGGATGGTTTTTGTATTTATTCATAATCTGAACTGCAGGAGGAAGCAATGGAACATGGCACCAGTTTTTGGTTTTCTGCCGGCGTTTTTTAATCCAAAAAGTATCCCCCTTTGTTTCAATATCGGAGGAGACCAGGCTTTTCACATCGATGAACGCCAGACCAGTAAAGCAGCAAAAGAGATAGGTGTCTTTCACTTGCTGGATCCGTCCATTTGCCAGGGCAATACGGATAATCTTCTGGAAGTTTTTGATATACTTCACCGTTGTATTGTGACAGCATTTCCGTGTGGTTTTCAGGTAGAATTCGAAATCGCTTATAAACATAGGGGTGATTTCATACAAAGCCATGTCATCCCGTTTGTATCGTTGTTTGATAAAACGTTCAACATGGTTATAAGGAGGATTTGTATCGTTCAACCGTACCTGGAGCGAAATCGAGATATGAGTTTATCTCCCTGGCGCTTTTTGATGTTCCGATGGCATACCCTTTTTCGGAATGCCATAGGCTCTCTTCAATGCTTTTTTGCAGGCTGAATTCCACGCGTTGCTTGTTCACAGTGATTCTTACATAGATGGGCGTGGTCCCATCTATCAGTTCTTTTGTCCGTTTAATGAAGAAAAGGATTAGTCCACCTCGAAAGTGCCTTTTTTTGCCTTTTTATGCTTTCGAACCTGCGGAGAGAATGGGATTCGAACCCATGAACCACTTTTGGCGGTTACACACTTTCCAGGCGTGCGCCTTCGACCACTCGGCCATCTCTCCAGTTGGCAGTTCGCAGTTGGCAGTTCGCAGAATGAGTAAAGCGAATAGCGAAATGCTAACAGCGAATAGCAAAAAGGGCTGCAAAGATAAAAACTTTTGCATGATTTCTCAAACCGTCATCTCGCCGCGCAACAGGGTTTGCAGCAGTTTTTCAACCTCTTCCTGTGAGAAGCAGGCTCCCAGCAGGTACATCAGCTTGGCTACGGCCGACTCGGTGGTGATGTCGGATCCGCCCTCGTCCCTCGTCCTTCGACCCTGATTCCAAACATCTCCAGCGCCCCTGCGGTCGTCACTTCCGCCACCTCCTCCACGGTGACGTTTTTTAACTCCGCCACTTTCTCCGCAATATACGGGATGTAAGCCGGTTCATTCCGCTGGCCGCGGAACGGGACAGGCGCCAGGAACGGGGCATCGGTTTCCACCAGCAGGTGCTCCAGTTCCACCGCCTGCACAACCTGCTGAAGGCCTGAATTCCTGAAGGTAACCACACCACCGATGCCGAGTTTGAAACCGAGTTCAATCGCCCGGTCAGCCTGCCGAAGGCTTCCGCTGAAACAATGAAACACCCCCCTTCGTCCTTTGCCTTTTGCCTTTTGCCCTTTGTATTCTTCCCTCTTCCCTCTTCCCTCTTCCCTTAACCCTTCACATATCTCCAGCGCCACATCCATGGAATTCCTCGTATGTATCACCACCGGACGATTCAGTTCTTGTGCCAGTTCCAGTTGCCTGACAAACACATCCTCCTGCTCCCGGGCAAAGGTCTTGTCCCAGTAAAGGTCAATCCCGATCTCCCCCACCGCACAGTACGCATCCCGATTCTTCCGCAGTTCCATCTCAATCACCCCCATTTGCTCCCGGTAATCCTCTTTGACGGATGTCGGGTGAAGGCCCATCATGGGGAAGCAAACATCCGGATAAGATTCAGCCACAGATACCTGATGCCGGATGCCGGGTGCATCTATGTTAGGAATGACCAGTTTGAAAACCCCTGCTGCAACGGACCGCGAAATCACTTCATCCCGGTCCTTCTCAAAGGCATCCAGATCAATATGACAATGGGTATCAACGAAGAATTTCATTTACGGTCACTCTCCAATATCTTAAATCTTATATCCTGCACCTTCAATCCGGCATCAGGCATCCGGTATCCGGCATCAGGTATCTGTTTATAGCGTCCACGATCTTCTGCATCTCGATTCTCTCCATGCAATCAAAGTGCCCCTTCGGACAGGTGTCGTAGCCCAGCTTGCTGCAGGGGCGGCAGGAAAGTACGGGTACCTCTATGAGGGTGGAGAGATGTCGAAATTCCTCCGGCAGATAAGGATACATCCCGAAGGCCGGGATGGTGTTTCCCCAGATACTGATAACCGGTTTCTTCAATGCTGCGGCGATATGCATCAGGCCGGTATCGTTGCTGACCACCAGTGTAGCCTGGTTGATCACGGAAGCTGAGGCGTTCAGGGGAAGCGCCCCGCAGCCATTCACCACCCTCCCTGTGCTTTGGTTCCGGATCTCTTCCCCGCGGGCCATGTCCTCCTTCCCTCCCAGAAGGATAACAGGAAGTGCGAGCTCATTGCAGAGGGCGGCCACCTTGTGTACCGGAAAGATCTTGGTTTGGTGCTTCGCCCCGATGGCGATGGCCACATACTCAGGGGCAAGTTCGGGAAAGCGCCCGGCAATGTTGACTTGCTCCGGGTCCAGGAGGAAATAGTCAAGCCCCTTTCCGTCGTTCTGAATCCCAAGTTTTTGGACCGCCCTGAAGTACCGGTCGACAATGTGGACCGGGGGGAGACGGTCGAAGTGGAATTTCGTGATCAGCCACTTCTGCAGATTGAGTTTCGGGAATGAAGTTGCCGGTCTGCTCAGCCGGAACCGGACATAATGGGAACGAAAATTCTTGTGCAGATCGACGATGTGGTCGAACCGTTCCGCCTTCAGCTTTGGGATCAACTCCTGGAAATTATCCTTGAAGAGATGGATCTTTGCAATGAATGGATTCGACTGCAGAACCGGGATGTACTGCTTTTTGGTGAGGTAGTGGATCTCCGCCTCAGGCAGTTGCTGCTTCAGGCAACGCACTACCGGGGTCGTCAGCACAATGTCGCCGATGGAACTGAGCCGTATGATGAGAATTTTTTTCATCTGATAAACGGATTATTCCGTTTTTCGTACCCGATCTCTGTCTCGGGACCGTGCCCGGAGTATACGATCGTATTGTCGGGCAGGGTGAAGAGCCTCTCCCGGATGCTCTCCATCAGCAGGTCGAAATCCCCGGTCGGAAAATCAGTACGACCTATGGAATCCCGGAATAGTACATCGCCTGACAGCACAAAACCTTGCTTCTGACTATACAGGCAGCAGCTCCCATCGGCATGCCCCGGGGTGTACAGAACGTTCAATTCAGATTGTCCCCAGGTAATCTTCTCCCCATCATTGATGAATGATCCGGCTTCCGGGATCCGGTCTATCCGGAATCCATAAGCATCCCCGATTTCTTTGGCTCTGAGGAGAAAGGATTCACTTGCCGGATGGTACTCAGGCCGTAATCCGTAATGATCTTCAATGAATGCATTCCCCAGGATGTGGTCGATGTGGCAGTGGGTATTAATGTTGCGGACCAGCTTCAGGGAGTTGGCTTCCAGGAAATCCACCAGCTGGCGCTCTTCTCTGGTGTCGGCACAGGCAGCATCCACGATAATGGCTTCCCGGGTTTCATCAAAAAGGATGTAGGTATTCACCAGGAAGCCGTTGAAGACGAATTTCTTGATCGTGATCATACAAGGAATTTAAAGCGCAAAGGTAGTGATTCGTATGAATATGATGTCTGATACCCGGATACCGGATTCCAGATGCCGGATTTCCTGACCTCATCACTTTTTTAGTACTTTTACATCTCGTTTTACTCGAATTTTCTTGCCTGAAAATGTCCGTAAAATTCAGTCACCGGCCCTCGTCCCTCGTCCTTCGTCCCTCGTCCTTCGTCCTTCGTCCTTCGTCCCTCGTCCTTCTCTCCTTCATCCTTCTCTCCTTCATTCCTTCTACTCTTAACGCCCAGTTCTACAACGGGTCCCAGCTGACGTTCGGGAAGAACCGGGTGCAGTACAACGACTTCTTCTGGACCTATCTCCGGTTCGAGAAATTCGATACCTATTTCTACCTCAATGGCCGGGAACTGGCCGAATACACTGCTGAGTATGCCGATCAGAATATCCGGAAAATTGAACTGATGTTGCAGTCGGGCCTGGAAGACAAGATCCAGTTCATCATTTTCAACAACCTCTCCGACCTCAAGCAGAGCAATATCGGATTATACGGCGACTGGGATACCTATAATACAGGAGGGGTCACACGGATCATCGGGGGGCGGGTACTCCTTTATTTCGACGGTAACTACGACCATTTCGAGCAACAGATCCGGGGTGGGATTGCGACGGTGATCCTGAATCAGATGATGTACGGAACGGGCATCGGTGCACAGATCAAGAACAATGCCCTGTTTACCATGCCGGAGTGGTACATGGGGGGACTGACCTCCTTCATTGCTTCGGGTTGGGATACCGAGGTGGATAACATCGTCAGGGATGCTGTGTTGAACGGCCGGTATAAAAAGTTCAACCGCCTCACCGGGAAAGAGGCGGTTTGGGCCGGGCACTCTCTCTGGCACTACATCTCGGTGCGGTATGGGGAATCAGCTATTCCCAACATTGTTTACATGGCCCGGATAAGCCGCAATATCGAAAAGGGATTTCTGTATGTGCTGGGCCTCCCGTATAAGACACTCCTTACCGACTGGCTCAATTATTATACAACCCTCTACGCTGGCCAGGATGCCGGCCGGACCGACCCCGATGGACAGCAGCTGAACCGGAAAAACCGTCCCGAACGTGTTTACCGGCAGTTGAAAATGAGTCCGGATGGCCGCTTCTTCGCTTATGTCACCCACGAGCTGGGAATCTATAAAGTGTTTCTGACGGATACGGAAACAGGAAAGAAAAGACGGATCTTCCGGGGCGGGTACCGGCTGGCGGATCATTCCGACTACAGCTTCCCTGTCCTGTCGTGGCATCCGACCAGCCGGATCCTGGCGATCCTGACCGAACGGAAAGGGGAGGACTGGCTCTATTTCTATGACGTGGAGGAGAGGCGCAAAGAGTACCAGGTGCTGTACAATTTCCAGAAGATCCTTGATATCAGCTATTCGGACGACGGACGGCTGCTGGCTCTATCGGCCGTTCAGAAGGGACAATCGGATATTTTTGTGTATGATATCGCTGCAGGTTCCCACGAGCAACTGACCAATGACATTTTCGACGACTTTTCTCCACGGTTTCTGCCCGGTTCTGAAGAGATCATCTTCTCCTCCAACCGGATCAGTGATACCATCCGCTTTTACGAGCAGGTGGATATCAATAAGCTGACCTTCAACAACGATATTTTTATCTACCGGTTCCGGTCACACAGCCCTGTGTTGAAACGCATCACCCATACCCCGCTTGCCGACGAGATCCAACCTTTTCCTTACGCAGACCGGTACCTCTGTTACCTGAGCGATGCCAACGGGATATACAACCGGTATGTGGCACGGTTTGATTCGGTGATCTCCTTCATCGATACCACCACCCATTACCGCTATTTTACCCAGGCTTTTCCGGTGACCAACTACAAACGCAGCATTGTGGAGCACGATGTCTCGGTTCCGGCTGCCCGGATCGGGGAGGTGTTGCAGGGAGCTCAAAACTCACGGATGTACCTGATGGACCTGGTACGGCCACAATACCTCCGTGAGGTTTCCCTTGAACCGACCAGTTTCATGGCCCGGAAACTCCGGGAAGCGGAGATCGAAGAGGCTGTGAGTCAGGGAGATACAGTTCCGGAGTCTCCTCAGCCAAAACAGGAGGTGCAGAAAAGCCATTTCCGCACAGTCAGGTTAAGCGATGTAGTCGGCCAGGGAGAGGGTTTACCGGAAGAAGATAGCATCTACATTGAACGTTTCCGCGAGCGGCATGGCCTGATCATCACCATCCCTGACACTACGGGAACTGAACCCCGGCTCGTCCCCTTGACCCGGGATACCCTGAACAAGTACAAACTCGCAAAGGCGCTCAATTACAACGTAGAATATGCCATTGATGAGATGGTCACCCAGATCGATTTCACCTACCTGAACACCTCCTACCAGCCCTTCAGTTCCGGGACTCAGCCGGTATTCATCAATCCCGGGCTCAATGTCCTCTTCATGATGGGAGTGACCGACCTGATGGAGGACTACCGGATCTCAGGCGGGGTACGTCTCAACTTTGACCTGGTGAATAACGAGTATATTTTCAGCTACACGAATTACAAACGGCGGCTCGACCACCAGATCCTCTTCCACCGGGTAGGGGTGGACGATTACGGATATTATTCGTATATCCGGCACAAGGTGAATGAGCTCTACTACATAACCACCTATCCTTTTACGCCCGTATTCTGTATCAGGGGAACCGCTTCCATCCGGTACGACCGGGCTATCTACCTCTCCACCGACCAGTACAACCTGCAGGTGCCCGACGATCACAGGGTATGGGGCAGTATCAAAGGGGAGCTCATCTATGACAATACCCGCAGCATTGGGGTGAATCTGTACCACGGAACCCGGTACAAGATCTTCGGTGAGTATTACCAGATGGTGAACCGCAGCGGGACCAATGTGATTGTCCTTGGTATCGATTTTCGTCACTACCTGAAATTGCACCGTTCCATGATCTGGGCCAACCGGATCGCTGCCAGCACCTCCTTCGGGAGCAACAAGCTGGTCTATTACATGGGGGGGGTCGACAACTGGCTGTGGCCCCGGTTCGATATAAACACCCCGGTGGCGTTTGATCAGAACTATGTTTTTCAGACCCTGGCCACCAACATGAGGGGATTCAACCAGAATATAAGGAACGGGAACAGTTTCTTTGTAATCAACAGTGAGATCAGGATGCCGCTATTCCGGTACTTTTTCAACCGCCCCATCCGGTCCGATTTCCTCAACAACTTTCAGATCGTGGCTTTTGGTGATCTGGGAACCGCCTGGACCGGATCCAGCCCCTGGTCGAAAGACAATCAGCTATTCCGGCAGTACATTTACCGCAATCCTCTTTTTATCCAGGTGGAGATGATCAAGGATCCTCTGGTAGGCGGCTTCGGAGGCGGTCTCAGGACCCGTCTTCTGGGGTACTTTATCCGGGCAGACCTTGCCTGGGGTGTGGAAGACGGCCGGATCCGGAAACCGATCTTTTATTTTTCACTGAGCCTGGACTTCTGATATGAAACCTGTCGATCAGCGAATCCTGGCATTTATCAAACAACACCATGTGCTCAGTCTGGCTGTTTGCCGCGACACTATCCCCTGGTGCTGCTCCTGCTTTTACTGCTACCTGCCCGAACGAAACCTCCTGGTCTTTACCTCCGATGCGGATACCCGCCATGTTCAGGATTTTCTTGCCGGGGGAAAGGGGCCGGTGGCAGGAACCATCGCCCTGGAGACAAAGGTTACCGGTAAGATCCGGGGGATCCAGTTTGCCGGACTGATGCGGCAGCTGAGAGGAGAGGAGTTGAAAGCAGCCCGGCGCGAATACCTCAGCCACTTTCCCATTGCCCGGCTGACAAAACTCCATCTCTGGGGGGTGGAACCCGACCTGATCAAACTGACGGACAACCGGCTGGGCTTCGGAACAAAGCTAATATGGCAGGATTCAGAGTAACTACAAGAAAATGAGTTTATTAAGAACAGCTGAGGATAAAAAAAGACTTATTAAGGTCTAATATTTTTTAAGTCAAATAGTTGGAGTTCTACCTTCGGTTTCTGTTAATAAGTATTCACCCCTAAAATTAATCTTCGTAGTATATTGCACATGGAAATTTTTCCCCGGGATTTTTTCTATCATATTACAGACTAGTAAATCTAAGTAGTTAAACCGATCGTAAACAGGGTGGTACATGGAAGAGGCGCCAATCGTTAAGACGCAGCAGCACACGGAGACAACATACTACAACGAGGTATTGAGCAAGCGGATACGTCCAAAAGTAACGATGGATCAATTGGAGAAAGGGAATCCTGTTCTCAAAAAATATTCATTTGAAGAGGTAGTTGCGAAATCAACGGAATATTTTCAGGGGGACAGTCTGGCCGCCAATGTATGGGCCAATAAATATGCGCTGAAAGATTCGGACGGCAATTTGTATGAGCTGACACCGGACGACATGCACCGGCGTATTGCGCGTGAAATTGCCCGGATCGAACAACGGTATCCAAGCCCCATGTCGGAGGAGGAGGTCTTCCAGCTTTTACGTCATTTCAGGTATATCGTTCCTCAGGGAAGCCCGATGGCCGGCATCGGCAACAACTTTCAGATCGGGTCCCTCTCCAATTGCTTTGTGATCGGCAACGACGGACTGGCCGACTCGTATGGAGGCATCATGAAGACCGATGAAGAGCAGGTGCAGCTGATGAAGCGCCGGGGAGGGGTGGGGCATGATATGTCGCACATCCGTCCCAAACACAGTATGGTCAAGAACAGCGCCCTCACCTCCACCGGTATTGTTCCGTTTATGGAACGCTATTCGAATTCTACCCGTGAGGTGGCCCAGGAGGGGAGAAGGGGTGCCCTGATGCTGAGCATCTCCATCGTGCATCCCGATGCCGGGCATTTCATCGATGCCAAGCTGGAAGTCGGGAAGGTGACAGGAGCCAACATCTCCGTTAAGATCACCGATGCTTTCATGGAAGCCGTAATCGAGGACCGCGAATTCATCCAACAGTATCCTGTTGAATCCAAAGAGCCTTCAGTGACCAAGACCATCCGGGCCCGGGACCTCTGGGGAAAGATCGTACACAATGCCTGGAAATCTGCCGAACCGGGGATCCTGTTCTGGGACACCATTCAGCGGGAATCCCTGCCCGACTGTTATGCAGATCTGGGATTTAAGACAGTCTCCACCAATCCCTGCGGGGAGATCCCCCTGTGTCCTTACGACTCCTGCCGCCTGCTGGCGATCAACCTTTACAGTTACGTAGAGAAACCGTTTACCGGAGAAGCCTATTTTAATTCGGAGCTCTTCATCGACCATGTCCACAAAGCACAGCGGATCATGGATGACCTCATCGACCTGGAGCTGGAAAAGGTAGAGAAGATCCTGCAAAAGATTGAGGACGATCCGGAAGTGGAAGAGATCAAAGCGCGTGAGCGTAAACTCTGGCAACACATTCAGGAAAAAGCAATCCAGGGTCGCCGGACCGGTTTCGGCATCACCGCCGAAGGAGATATGCTGGCTGCACTGGGAACGCGTTACGGTTCCAACGAAGCCATCGACTTTTCGGTGGAGGTGCACAAGATCCTTGCCATCGAAGCTTATCGCTCTTCTACCATGATGGCAAAGGAACGCGGGTCGTTCCCCATTTACGATGCCGAACGGGAGAAAAACAATCCCATGGCTCTTCGGATCAAGGAATCAGCGCCCGATGTGTATGATGACATGGTCAAATACGGAAGACGGAATATCGCTATGCTCACCATTGCCCCCACGGGTTCCGTCAGCATCCTTACGCAGACCACCTCCGGGCTGGAACCGGTGTTTGCCCTCTCCTACAAGCGTCGCCGCAAGGTCAATCCCAACGATAAAAAGGTGGCGATCACCTTCACCGATGAGGTTGGCGATACCTGGGAAGAGTACAACGTGTTCCATCATAAGTTTGTGACCTGGCTTGAAGTCAACGGCTACCAGGTAGATAAAGTAGCCCACTTGGGTGATGGTGAGCTGCAGAAGATCATCAGGCAATCCCCGTTTTACCGGGCCACAGCAAACGATATCGACTGGCTGGCCAAAGTAAAGATGCAGGGAGCAGTCCAGAAGTGGGTCGACCACTCCATCAGCGTCACGGTGAATGTCCCGACCGATACACCCCGGGATCTGATCGGTACGATCTACGAAACTGCCTGGAAAAGCGGATGCAAAGGGATGACCGTATACCGCGACGGTTCCCGTGCCGGAGTGCTGGTCAACAATGGCTCCAAAAAAGAGAAAGAGGATGTTCCCGTATTCCGGGAAACCCGTGCTCCTCACCGCCCGGAGAAACTGGAAGCCGAGATCGTCCGGTTCCAGAACGACAAGGAGAAATGGGTTGCTGTAGTCGGTCTGCTGGACGGCCGTCCCTATGAGATCTTCACCGGATTGTCCGACGATTTCTGGATCCCTACCTGGGTACAGAAAGGAACGATCGTCAAGACGCGTCCCGATAGCCTGACCTCCCGGTATGATTTCCAGTTTGAAGACCGCCAGGGATATAAGATCACCATCGAGGGACTCTCCCGGTCGTTCGACAAAGAGTACTGGAACTATGCCAAACTGATCTCGGGCATCCTCCGCCATGGCATGCCGATGCCCTTCGTGGTGAACCTCATTTCAAAGCTCCATTTCGAGACCGATTCGATCAATACCTGGAAGAATGGAGTGGAACGCGCCCTTAAAAAGTTCATCCCCGACGGAACCAAAGCTGCCGAACACGACTGTCCGCAGTGCCACGAAAAAGGATCCCTGGTTTACGAAGAAGGATGCGTGAGGTGCCATAACTGCGACTACTCCAAGTGCAGCTGACGCTTGGTGCTTAAAACCTTTTTTTATGGTAATCAAAGGTCTGGTTGTCGCAGAACTTCTTGATCTTACCCGCGATCACCAGAAAACCCTCCAGTTTGTGTTTCCGGAACCAGGCAATGGATGCCGGCATCCCGCGACAGGCATCAGCCAAGACGATCAGGAAAAGGTGTTTGTTATCCTGCAGCCATTTGTAAGCTTTCGGATCTTCAGAGGTCACGGCGCTGTCGAACGCAGCCAGGTGAAGATACCCGTTGCCCATCAGCCAGCTGAATGCTTCATCACTGCCCCGCATGGCGTGAGATAATGCCGCCACCTCCGGATATCCGTTCTGGATAAACCAGTCGATGATCCCCTTGTTCCCTTCAAAGGTCTCCCCGAAAGCCAGCCAGATTTTTGCGGAATAGTAGAAGGTCATTGGTAAACCTCTACCTGTAATCCTGCCTCCCTCACTTTTTCTGCAATTTTTTCCAACTCAAAGGTACTAATTTTTTCGAGGGTGTTTACCGGGGTGGCGCGGGCAAGCGGGTAGATCATCACGGAGCGGGGTTGGATCTCAACCAGCTTTTCGAGCCAGGCAGAAACCTCTTCCCCGGTGGTGTTGTCGACGGGTTCTCCACGGTAATGGCCGCGAAGGAACATCGTCTGGATGATCACCTTCCCATGGAATCGCCGGAGGTTTTCGGTCAGGGATCCGAATGAAAGGGGATCAACGGGGTTGTTTATCAGCCGGAAGATCCGTTCGGTACCCCCATCAAGTTTCTGGATGTTGTGATCCAGCTTCAGAAGAGCCTGGAAGACCGCTTCATCGTGGAGCATGCTGGCATTCGACAGCACCGTAACCCGCGCGTCCGGAGCCAGGATATTGCGCAGTTCAATGGTATCGTCGACGATGGAAGGAAAATCGGGGTGAATAGTAGGCTCTCCGTTTCCGGCAAAGGTGATGGCGTCGGGGAGATACTCCTCCCCGGTGAGTTGCTTCAGCTGCTTTTCCAGGTACCATCGCACCTCTTCCCGGGAAGGAAGTTCCTGCGGTAACCGGGTATTTGCCGGGGTCCATCCACACTCGCAGTAGATGCAGTTGAAGGAGCAATATTTCGCATGGGAGGGCAGGAGGTTGATTCCCAGGGAGAGTCCCAGGCGCCTGCTTCGCACCGGACCGAAAACCACTTCATGAAAAAGAAAACCAGCCATAGCAGATCATCCGGGAGGCAAAATTGTCACTTTTATCCCGATTAACCTACAGGAGCTGCCGAAAAACTGTAATTTTATCCCCTCAACCACATCGTGTGAACACCCTTGATCAGATCAAGATCCCGGTAGCCGGACACCTGGCTGCCTTCGACGACAAATTCAAGGAGTACCTGAAAAGTAAGGTGTTCCTGCTCGATACCATCACACGATACCTCTACAAGCGGAAAGGGAAACAGGTTCGTCCCCTCTTCGTTTTTCTGTCGGCAGGAGTTTGCGGAGAGGTTGCCGAAAATACCTACGTGGCCGCCTCCCTGATCGAGATGCTGCATACCGCTACCCTGGTGCACGACGATGTGGTGGATGATTCCCAACTACGTCGCGGCCTGTTTTCAATCAATGCCCTCTGGAAAAACAAGATTGCGGTACTGGTGGGAGATTTCCTGCTGTCGCGCGGCATGTTGCTGGCGCTGGAAAAAAATGCATTCGGACTCCTGAAGATCGTCTCCAGAGCCGTGCAGGAGATGAGCGAAGGGGAGCTGTTACAGATTGAAAAAGCACGCCGGATGGATATCAAGGAGGAGGTTTACTTCGAGATCATCCGGAAGAAGACTGCTTCCCTCATCGCATCCTGCTGTGCTTCAGGGGCGGCTTCCACCGGAGCCGATCCGGAGACGGTGGAACGGATGAGGCTCTTTGGCGAGTACGCCGGGATCGCTTTCCAGATCAAGGACGACCTGCTCGACTATGAATCGGTCAGTGTTACAGGGAAACCCAGCGGCATCGACATCCGCGACCAGAAGATGACCCTCCCGCTGATCCATCTGCTCAACGAGTGCTCTGCCTCCGATAAGCGGTGGATCATCCGGACGGTGAAACAGTTCAATACCGATACCGGACGCGTGAAACGATTGATTGAGATGGTGCGGGCTTCAGGTGGACTGGAGTACGCCGGGAAGACCATGCATGCTTACCGCGAGCAGGCAACCGGCCTCATCGATGGATTCCCTGCCTCTCTTCACCGCGATTCCCTGAAACAACTGGTGATCTTTACCACGGAGCGGGTAAAATAGCTAGTACACCTTCGACTTTTTCAGGGTAAATCCAAAAGTGGTTCCCACTCCCGGAGTACTTCTGACATTGATGGTCTGCTGATGGGCCTCCAGGATGTGTTTCACAATCGCCAGCCCCAGCCCCTTTCCTTTGGCAAAAGCAGATCTGCCGCGATGTGTCCGGTAAAACCGTTCGAAAACCCGGGACAGCTCACCGGGTTCAATGCCGATGCCATTGTCGGTCACCTCCGTGAGGATGTGCTCATCCATGTCAAAGAAGCTGACCTTAGTACGGCCTTTTACGTTCCCATACCGGATGGAGTTTTCAATCAGGTTGGTGAGCACCTGCCGGATCTTTTCTTTATCCCCCTCCACGAAAACCGGTTTTTCCTGCCGGGCAATTCCCATCCCGATCTCTTTCTTCAGGGCCTTCATCTCCAGCAGCTCGATCACTTCCCGGGTCAACGCCAGGATGTCGAAACGGGTGACATTCAGTTTGATCTGACCTGATTCCAGTTGCGCGATCTCATCCAGATCCTCCACAATCCGGATGAGCCGCTCGATGTTCTTCTCCGTTCGCTGGAGATATTCCCGGTTGATGGCAGGATCATCCAATCCGCCGTCCAGCAGGGTCAGGATATATCCCTGGATATGGAACAGGGGGGTCTTCATCTCGTGGGAGACATTGCCGATGAATTCCCGGCGGTATTGTTCCAGCATACGCAGTTGCTCGATCTCCCGGCTTTGCTCGTGTTGCCACTCCTCCACCTCCTGATTGACATGTTCCAGGAACTGCAGGTCGATTCGGGGCGGTTTAGCATTCCCCTTCTTCGTCTTTATGTTATGAATCGTTTTATAGACCAGTCTGATCTTGCTGTAGATGAACTTCTCCAGCGTATAGCGAAAAACCAGAAAGGAACAAACAAAAAGAATAACAGCAGAGGCCAGGAGGAACAGAATAGTATAGAAATGATGCAGCGCTCCGGGCGAAATGATCAGCACCCCGGTTATAAAAAAGATGACATACAGCGCGGTGACCACGAACGCATTGGTTAATGAGATCAACCTGGGTTCGTGGTATTTCATCGCTCTTCAAATTTATATCCCACTCCTTTGATGGTCCGGATGTTATCGAGCATCAGACGCTCACGGATCCGCCGGATGTGGACATCGATGGTGCGATCGCCCACCACCACGTTATTTCCCCAGACAGACGAGAGGATCTCCTCGCGCGTTACCACCCGGTTGGGAGAAGATGCCAGAAACCGGAGCAGTTCGAACTCCTTCCGGGGAAGGGAGATTTCTACCTCATCCCGGATCACCATATATTTTGTCCGGTCGATGATCAACCCACTGGTCATCAGCCGGTCAGGGGACTCTTCCCGGGCAGGTGCAGGTTCATGGATCCGCCGCAGGATCGCCTGGATACGGGAAAGAAAGATCTTGGGTTTGATGGGCTTTGTGATGTAATCGTCTGCTCCGGCTTCAAAACCGGCAAGCTGGGAGTAATCTTCTCCGCGTGCGGTCAGAAACACAATCAGGGGATCCCCCAGTTCCGGCATGTTACGCAGCACGGTACAGGTCTCCATCCCATCCATCTCCGGCATCATCACGTCGAGAACCACCAGGTGGGGCTTGAACTCCCGGGCGTAGCGGATCGCCTCTTTCCCGTTTTTCGCCTTCTCCACCCGGTATCCTTCCCGGCTCAGGTTATACCCCAGGAATTCGCGGATATCCGCTTCGTCATCAACGAGGAGGATCTTTATATCCTGTTTCTCCACAGAATCAGATTACTGGATTCAACTTTCAAAGGTACTGGAATATTTAAAGATTTGTTAATAAGTGATACCTTTGTAATTGCACATATATTGCGCATTTATTGCACATGGATTGCACATGTATTTCATATTTCCATAATTCGTATTTCCGTATGACCATATCGCGTATCTTTCTTGTTACAGCTTTTATCACCCTCTCCCTGAGCTCTACCGGTCTCTTCGCCCAGCAATTTGACGGGGGAATTCTGGCCGGGGGGCTGATCAGCCAGGTGGATGGGGATTACTGGGCAGGATACAATAAAGTCGGATACCTGGCTGGTGCCTTTGTAAGCCTGGAATTTTCACCCCACTCCTCTTTGCAACTTGAAATGGAATACATCCAGAAAGGTAGTAAGATGCCATCATACTATGAAGAGTTTGATTACCACTCCTATCTTTTGCGACTCCATTATCTTGAAATACCCCTCATGTACCAGTTTACCTTTCTGAAGCGTTTTTCTGTTGAAGCTGGCCCGGCTGCCGATATTCTGTTAGGATATAACGAAGAGCGGGATGGACAAGATGTGGACAATATTTATCCCTTCCGGAGGATAACGCTGGCTGGGATTGTTGGAGCTTCCGGTTACATCACCCGACATCTTAAAGCCACTTTTCGGTTTAACTACTCTCTGCTCTCCCTGCGACAACCGCAACCTCCCGGGGAACGGGGAAAGCCCTGGCGAAAGATCCTCTTTGAGGTAGGACAATTCAATAATGTATTGTCGTTATCGGTATCGTACCAGTTCAAGGGAAGAAAAAATTGGTGAAATGGTGATAAGAGTTATGGCAATCCATGGCAATTAATGGCAATTAATGGCAATTAATAAAAAGATTATCATCGGTATTACCGGCGCATCCGGCGCCATCTACGGGAAGCTGCTGCTTGACCGGCTGGAATCATTGAGAGACCAGGTTTCTGAATGCAGCGTGATTTTCTCTGCCACCTCCATTCAGGTATGGACGTATGAGCTGGGTTCCTTTGATCCGGAAAAAATTCCTTTCCACCTCTATGATCCTGGCGACTTCTTTGCCCCAATGGCATCGGGATCAGCCGGATACGATACCATGATCATCGCCCCCTGTTCAATGGGGACCCTGGGGAGGATCGCCTCGGGGGTGTCGAACGACCTGATGACCCGGGCTGCCGATATCATGCTGAAGGAGCGACGAAAATTGATCCTGGTGACCCGGGAAGCTCCGCTGAACCTGATACATATCCGTAATATGCAGCAGCTCACTGAAGCCGGAGCGATCATCTGTCCGGCATCGCCCTCTTTTTACAGCAAACCTCAAACCCTTGATGAGCTGGCCATGACGGTGGTGGATCGGGTGCTCACCCTGGCCGGATTTAATTTTCCTGCCTTCAGTTGGGGGAATCAGGACTGATTTTTGTCATCTCACCTAGTTCAGCAGCCAGGTTTATATTCCGTTTCAGGGCCTGGAATCCTGTACGCCTGACACAGGAGTTTTTGAAAAGTGTATCAAATTCCTGTCGGGTCAATGAGAGCCAATCCTTTTTTCGCATGGATTGTAATCCGGAAGAGGGGAGAAACTCCTGTTCTGCATGAGGTCTGGCGAACCGGTTATAGGGACAAACATCCTGGCAGGTATCACATCCAAAAATCCGGCCCTGGAATTTTCCTCTGATCTCCTCCGGGATTTCCGCTTTGTTTTCAATGGAATGGTAAGCGAGACACCGGTCCAGATCGAGCTGGTAAGGAGTCGCCAGGGCACCCGTCGGGCAGGCCCTGATGCAGAGCTCGCATTTCCCGCAACGATCGGTTTCCGGTTTGTCGGGGGGGAGGTCAAGATCGGTGAGGATAATCCCGATATGATAAAAAGAACCCCCGGTCCTGTTGATGAGCACGGTGTTCTTCCCCTGCCAGCCTGTTCCGCACCGCTGGGCCCAGCGTTTCTCCAGTACCATCCCGGAATCATAGAAACAGTTTGCCCTGCATCGGGGGAACGTAGCAGTCAGGAATTGTGCAAGCTGGTCCAGCCGTTCTTTGACCACCACGTGATCATCCTTCCCGTAAGCATATTTACTGATGATCAAGTTATCCTTTTCCGGGATAACCGCTGGCGGAAAATAGTTCATCAGCAAGGCGATTACCGTTCTGACTCCCGGTAAGACCAGCTCCGGACTCAGGCGTTGTTCGGCATAGCGTTCAAGGTAGGCCAGGCCGGCATACCGTTTTTGTCTGATGAACTCCTGATACCACGGGCGCAGGCTCTCCAACGGCTCGGCCCGGGCAAAACCGCAGTGCAGGAAACCAAGTTCAAGGGATTTTAAACGGATGGTTTCACTTGTTGTCATTTGGTTATACGAAATACGAAATACGAAATACGAAATTAGGAAATTAGGAAATTAGGAAATTAGGAAATTAGGAAATTAGGAAATTAGGAAATTATGGCAATCTTGTGCAATCCATGTGCAATTATGTGCAATTAAAAAAGGTTTCCCTGCCCTCCCGGATTAACTCTCCCCAGGTGCTTGTATGCCCGCTCTGTGGCTTCTCTTCCCCGTGGGGTACGGGTCAGAAATCCCTCCTGGATCAGAAATGGCTCGTAAACCTCTTCAATGGTTCCGGCATCTTCTGACACGGCGGTGGCGATGGTGGTGAGACCCACCGGCCCTCCTTTGAACTTATCGATGATGGTGGCCAGGATCTTATTATCCATTTCGTCGAGGCCGCAGGTATCCACGTTCATGGCGCTGAGCGCATACCGGCTGATCTTGAGGTCAATGGTGCCGTCGCCTTTGATCTGGGCAAAATCCCGGATGCGGCGGAGCAGCAGGTTGGCGATCCGCGGGGTCCCACGGCTTCGTTTAGCGATCTCGGCAGCGGCCTCCTGCTCCATGGGAACATGGAGGATCCCGGCCGAACGATGGATGATCTTTTCCAGTACGGCAGCCGGGTAGTAGGATAGGCGGGAGTTAATTCCAAACCGGGATCGCAGCGGGGCTGTGAGGAGCCCCGACCGGGTGGTGGCCCCGATCAGGGTGAAGGGATTGAGCTTGATCTGTACCGTACGGGCGTTGGGTCCGGTCTCGATCATGATGTCGATCCGGAAGTCCTCCATCGCTGAATAGAGGTACTCTTCGATGACGGGCGACAACCGGTGGATCTCGTCGATGAAGAGCACATCGTGTTCGTCGAGATTGGTCAGCAGTCCGGCCAGGTCGCCCGGTTTGTCCAGCACCGGACCGGAGGTTACCCGGATGCTGACCTCCAGCTCGTGCGCAATCACATGGGCAAGAGTGGTCTTGCCCAGACCCGGAGGGCCATGCAGCAGGACGTGGTCGAGGGATTCGTTCCGCTGCCGGGCGGCTTTCACAAAGATCTTCAGATTTTCGATGATGTCCTCCTGCCCGGCAAACTCCAGGAATTCAGAAGGGCGGAGAACCCGTTCGATCTCCTGTTCGGCAGCCGACAGTGTTTTTCCGGTGGGATCCAGGTTTTCGTTCATGAAAAGCAAATGTATGAAATATAAAAACGCTATTTTTGAAATCTGCGGAAAAGCAGTTGAATGAAGCAACTTCGCTGTAAAACCACTGTCTAAAACCTTTGCAGACTGGTCTGATGCCATTGGATCCGTACATTATTGAGGGGTGTATGAAGGAAAAGAGGAGGGCGCAATATATGCTGTATCAGCATTTTGCTCCTCCTATGCTGGCTTTATGCATGCGTTACTGCAGGAACCGGGAGGAGGCTGAGGATGTACTTCAGGAGGGTTTTATCAAGATCTTCCAGAAAATATCCACCTTCCGGCAGAGTGGTTCTCTGGAGGGCTGGATACGCCGGATCATGATCAACCAGGCGATTAACCATCTGAAAGCAAAGAAGATGGTCTTCCTGGATACCGACCCCCAGATGCTGGGCAACCGGATCCCGGATGAAGGACCAGCCGAGCAGGTGGAACAACTCTATAAACCGGAGGAGGTCCTGGAAGCGATTCAGGCATTACCACCGGGATACAAGGTGGTGTTCAACCTGTACGTGTTTGAAGGATACAGCCACAGGGAGATAGCGGAAGAGCTGGAGATCTCGGAGAATACGTCAAAATCTCAACTTTCCCGGGCACGGAATTACCTCCGGAAGACCCTTGCAGAACATAGAAAAAAATACATGAATACAAACAGATGAGCGAACAAAAGTTTCACATAGAAGATGATCCGTTGGACGATCTTGTCCGGAAATCGCTGAGCGAGGTCCAACCGGAGCCGTCGACAGGGGTGTGGAAGAGGCTCAGCCGTCAGCTGCTCCACTCGGAGTTGCGCAGGCTTCACTTCGCCAACCTCCCGGCATCCTTCTGGGGCATAGCTATCCCGGCTGCCGTGATCATTACCGGTGTGACCATTTATTTTGGCGTGGTCAGGCAGGGAACAGCCCCCCCACCGGTTTCTGAACCGGAGACACAACAGGTTGCCCCCATTCCTTCAGTGCGACCCACCACTCCCATGGCACAACCTGTCTCTCCTGTAGCGCAACTTGTTCCGCCTGTAGTACAGCCCACCTCACCTGCGACGCAACCTGCCGTGCCTGAGGCACAGTCCGTCAGTTCCATTGTACCATCATCCGAACCGGCCGAAACCGTTGCCGTACAGGAATCCGTCATCACGGTTGATGCCAGTGCCACCAGCCGGGAGTTTATTCCACTCCTGAACAGTCTCCCACCGGAACCCATATATTCCGGGAGCACCAGCCTTCCCAACATCCGGTCCATACCCAATCCGATCCCGCAGGAAGTTCCCGGGGAGCCCCTTCCAAAGCCCCTGTCCCGTTCACTCGACATGGGGATCAACATCACCCCCGATATGGTTTTCTATCGCAATACTTCGGGGTCTTTCAAGTACAATTACACGTTTGATCTTGGCGCCCGGTACAACCTCGGCCGGTTCTATATTCAGAGCGGAGCAGGGGTAACCTACTCCACCGATATCGGCGACTATGCCATCTCCTACCTGAATAACGACAGCGTTGGATTTTACTACAGCATCAACTCCTTCACTATCGAACCGGGCGGTCCGCCACAGTTTGAGATGAAGCAGGTGACCGTTTACGACTCGGTGCAATACCTGTATGATTACAGTACGAAGAACAGGTACTATTACCTGCAGATCCCACTTACCGCCGGGTACCGGATCATCGACAAACGCACCTGGAGACTGTCGGTTGAAGCCGGGTTACTTTATGCCTATCTCTTCTCCCTGAATGAACCGGCTCCCTCCTTCTACATCCCCGAAGGAAGGATCCTCCACATTGAACGGAGGAATCCTGAACGGAACAGGAACTCTCTGGGGATCACAGGCGGTATAAGTATGGAATATCAATTTGCCAGGAATTTCTTCCTGCTGATCGAACCAACATTCAAGTATTACCTGCAAGCCATTGACGAAAACAGCAGCAGGGGGGATAAACAACCTTACAGCATCGGACTGAGAGCCGGCATCTGGTACAGGTTGCATTTCAAAAACAAACCAAGATGAAGACAAAAATAATACTCCTTGTACTTCTGGTCGTTGCAGGATGGGAGGGCATGGCACAACCCATCGGGAGGGAATGTGAAGCCTCCTTTATTTACTCGCAGGATCCCGGGAATCACCTCATCGTGAACTTCACCAGCACCTCTTCAGGGAACATTACCGAATACTTCTGGGATTTTGGCGACGGTTCCACCTTTTATGGAGAGAATCCGTCCCATGCCTTTCCTTATACCGGGGAGTTCAATGTATGTCTGATCATCTCCAATTCCGATACCCTGAATCCCTGTACCGATACCACATGCACGATCATCAAGGTGGACATCTTACCGCAATATAACATCGGCGGACTCCTGTTTGCAGGAGCCTACCCGATTAACAATCCGATCTCAACGGGTGATACAGCCTTCGCTTACCTTTACCGGTTCGGGCCATCCGGACTGATTCCGGTCGACTCCACCTGTTTCGACACGCTCGGATATTTCTGGTTTGCAGGAGTCACCGAAGGAAAGTATTTCCTGAAAACAGGACTGCTTCAATCCTCCGCCAGGTTTAATCAGTATCTTCCGGCATATCATGGGGATTGTCTTCGCTGGACTGATGCCGATACTCTTTTCATTGACAGGAACATCTTCGACATCACGATCTACCTGATTCCAGGCAATCCCATTCCTGCCGGGAACGGTCATATTCATGGGTACCTGATGCTGGAGCAGGCTGGTGGAGGATCCCTGCTACTGGAGGCAGGGCAGGTGGTGCTGGCAAATGCCACAGGTAACCCTTACTACTGCACGTATTCCGGTTCCTCCGGAGAGTTTCTCTTTGAAGAGGTTCCAATGGGTGAATACCGGATCTTCAGTGAATATACCGGAAAGTTCTCCCAGCAGGTGAGTCTGATGCTGGATGAAAACAATCCCTTTGCCGATAGCCTGGAATTGAACCTTTATGCTGCGATTCAGGGAGTGGGAGATCCCCTCTCTGCAGGCCCTGTTGAGGTATCGGTTTTTCCCAACCCTGCCGAAGCCATCCTTCGGGTGCAACTTTCGTTGAAGCGGCCGGAACAGGTTCAGGTTTCTATCTACAATTCGATGGGCCGGCGGATGAAATCGGAAGAATGGACGTTACCTGCAGGAAAGTTCCAACAGGAGCTGAATGTGGAAGATCTGCCGCCGGCTATTTACCTGCTATCTGTTCAGGATATCCATTCCGGCTGGCTGGTAATGAAAAAATTCATAAAAAAGTAAACAGGCTGTGCAACCATTTCCGCATCGACTGTCTTGATAGTATATTACTAGTCTGCGTATTTCTCATAAGGTTAGTAAGGTTAAACAGGATGATAGCGTGGCTGTCGGTTGCAAACCCCTCGGTGTTGACTAGTCTGTAACTCGTTCTTCTTCTTTCACAAAACGCATAATTCCGACAGCCCCTATCCTGAATTCTTTATCCGGGAAAAATACCCGACCTCCCTGCCCGGAATTTCCTGATTTTGTTTTTTATTTAATTTGTGTTACTTTTACTACAATCATTTAAAGCTTTCCATTATCATGCAAGCGATTGTAGTGGCCATTGATTTCTCCAACATCTCTCTGCATGCTTTGGAGTATACTATCCCCCTGGCCAATAAGTTCAAAGCCAATATCCTGATGGTTTGGGTGGATAAGATCAGTCCCACCGAATCCCTCTATCCGGATACCTCCAACCAGAACCGGCTGGAAGCCAAGAAGCGATTTGAAGAGATCATCAAGATGTACCACAAGCGCATGGGCAAAGGTTTGAAACTGGATTATAAACTGAGGCGGGGGAAGGTCTTTCATGAGATTGATACCCTGGCAAGACAGGAAGGCGCCGGACTGATCATTGCCGGGACACATGGGATCAGCGGGTTTGAAGAGTTCTGGATCGGCAGCAATGCATACAAGATCGTCACCTATGCTTCTGCCCCGGTAATTGTCGTGCGGCATGACTTTCCATTCCATAAGGGGATCTCCCGGATTCTCGTACCCATTGACAGCAGTGCTGAAACAATTCAGAAGCTCCCGTATGTGGTCAGACTGGCAACCATGTTCAGGTCGGAAGTGCATATACTGGCCACACACTCCAGCTATTTGAAATCGATTCAACGACTGGCCGAGAAATACATACAGCAGGCGACTTCCTACCTCTTTGCCAGTGAAATCTCGTTTGTAGAGGATAGTGTCATCAGCAACGACATCACAAAAAGTACGCTGCAATATGCGGTCAATGTGGATGCGGATCTCATCGTGATCATGACCGAACAGGAGACGCCTTCCAATGCTCTTCTCGGATTGCATGCCCAGCAGCTCATCAGTCAGTCACCCATGCCGGTGCTGAGTATTCATCCACAGGAAAATTTCGTTCTGTCATGATGGTTCCCACGAAAACAGGGCTTCTCCTTTTCTGGATGGTGTTCATTCCAGGCATGTTGCTGGCACAGAAAAGCGGGGAAGGAACGGTCAGGATCATACAGGATCCGGCCATTGAACAGCTGGTACAGAAACACATCCGGGTGAACGAAACACGGGAAGGTATCCCCGGTTACCGGATACAGATCTTTTTTGACTCCGGTACCAACTCCAAAACCAAAGCCACTTCAGTTTGTGATGAGTTTCGGAGGAGGTATCCCGGCATGAGTATCTATCTGACCTTCAGTACACCCAATTATAAAGTTCGGGTAGGAGATTTCCGGACGCGTCTGGATGCGTTCAGGTTCTTGCAGGAACTGCAACTTGATTATCCAAATGCGTACGTTGTCGCCGACCAGATCAATTTGTCCAACATTGATTAATACAGTGAGCCATGGGTAAAATTATTTCAGCCATAGATTTTTCGGACTGCTCCATCAATGCCTTCAGGCATGCGCTGTCCATCGCACAGGTATGCAAGTGCGATCTCGTTCTGGTTTGGGTCGGTAAACCCGCCAGTCAACGTGAAAAATATGAAAACCAACAAGACGAGCCAGTGGAAGGGATTAAACAGCGTTTCGGTGAGATGATCGATAAATACCAGCCGCAGCTCCCGCATAGTAAGCTCACCTTTAAAATCAGGAAAGGGAAGGTTTACCGGGAGATTGCTGCCGAAGCCAAGACGAGCCGAGCCATGCTTGTGATCGCCGGAACGCATGGGGCCTCCGGCTTTGATGAATTCTGGATCGGAAGCAACGCATACCGGATCGTATCAGCCTGTGAATGCCCGGTCATTACCATCCGGGGCGGAATCAACATCCGGCGCCCGTTGCACCGCATCGTAGTGCCGATCGACAGCACACTGGAGACCCGTCAGAAAGCAACCTTTACAGGCTACCTTGCCAAGATGCATGATGCGGAGGTCCATATCCTGAGGCTTTACAGTTCCAAGGTGAAGGCCATCCGCATGAATGTCGATTTTTATGCTTCCCAGGTAGCCCGTCACTTTGAACAGGAGGGGATCAGGCACAAAATTGACGTGGTAGAGACGTCAAACCTTGCCGATGCTATGATATCCTATGCAAAAGAGGTGGATGCCAACCTGATCTCGGTTATGACCGAGCAGGAGACCACCACCTCCAATTTATGGATGGGACCCTATGCGCAACAGGTGGTGAATCATTCACCCATCCCGGTGCTGAGTATTCATACAAGGGATTTGATGACGATCGCAACGAATTAACACCGATTCATACAATTCAGATCCGCAAACGCCACCTTCAGCCGCTCCACTATCGATTTCTCTCCGTCACGTAGCCAGGCCCGGGGATCATAATACTTCTTATTCGGTTTATCCTCTCCTTCGGGGTTGCCGATCTGGCCCTGAAGGTATCCTTCATACTTTTTATAGTACCCCAGCACCCCGGCCCAGAAGGCCCACTGGGTGTCGGTGTCGATGTTCATCTTGATCACCCCGTAGGAAATCGCCTCGGCGATCTTTTCCGGTTCGGAGCCTGATCCGCCATGGAAAACAAAATTGACCGGGTTAGGACCGGTGCCGAATTTTTTCTGGATATATTCCTGGGAATTACGCAGGATGATGGGCTCCAGCTTCACATTACCGGGTTTATAAACACCGTGGACATTCCCGAATGAAGCTGCTATGGTGAACCGGTCGCTGACCTGTTTCAATTGTTCATAAGCGTATGCTACATGCTCGGGTTGTGTATAGAGCCGGGAACTGTCGATCCCGGTGTTATCCACCCCATCCTCCTCTCCGCCGGTCACACCCAGCTCAATTTCCAGGGTCATCCCGATCCTGCTCATGCGTTCCAGGTACCGTTTGCTTATAGCGATGTTCTCTTCGAGCGGTTCCTCCGACAGGTCCAGCATGTGGGAACTGAAAAGCGGTTTGCCGTGGCGGGCAAAAAACGCTTCACCGGCATCCAGCAGGCCATCGATCCATGGAAGGAGTTTCAGGGCGGCATGGTCAGTATGGATGATTACGGGTACTTTGTATAGCCCGGCTACTTCATGAATATGTTGTGCCCCTGAGATCGATCCCTTGACAGCTACCTGTTCCAGCTCATTCTTCAGGGATTTGCCGGCGAAAAAAACACCTCCTCCGTTGGAAAATTGAATAATGACCGGCGAATTAACAGCTCTGGCTGCTTCCAGTACTGCATTGACACTGTCGGTTCCTACCACGTTCACAGCCGGCAGCGCAAAACGGTTGGCTTTGGCTATCCGGAAAATTTCCTGTACCCCATCGCCGGTTACTACACCGGGAGATACCTTATCAAGCACTTTTTCTGACATATGATTACTGTTTATGATTCCTATTGGATGATCAAAATTAGTAAAGAGAAAAACATCTCCAAAAAAATCCCGATCTTTGTAGAACCAAAACCAACAAACTTTACTCAAATGAAGCATTGTATCTTCCTGCTCCTGGGAATCATAGGGAGCATTTCGGGCTTGCATGCACAAACCGGCCAGTTGACCCCAACTGTTGACCGGGCCGTATATTTTGATGTATCGCCGCCCTTACGGAATATGTACCTGGAGATGCCTCCGTTCGACAATTCCTGGAAGACAGGCGCAGTTCCCAACCGGTTCAATGATTTTGAGGAGGGGCAACAAGAAACGCCCCTGTTCACTGATCCGGTTCTGCAGGATCAGTTTGGTTCGCTGCAACCCGATACCACCATCTCCAATTTCGACGGCATGGGTGCCGGGGGCGCGGTTCCTCCCGATACATACGGAGAAGCAGGGCTGGCTTACTACTTCCAGGTGGTCAACACAGCGTTTGCCATATTCAATAAAACCGGGGAGATGATATTTGGTCCCTATGCCAGCAATACGATCTGGCTGGGAATGCCAAATAACGCCAACAGCGGGGATGCAGTGGTGTTATACGATGAAGCGGCCGACCGCTGGCTTTTTTCCCAGTTCTCATTGCCCAATTACCCCAACGGCCCCTTTTTCCAGATGATTGCCATATCCCAGACCTCCGATCCCACCGGATCATGGTACAGGTGGCAGTACGAATTTCCGCTGATGCCCGATTACCCAAAATTTGGTGTCTGGCAGGATGGCTATTACATGTCGTCCAACAACTTCGGGAACCAGGGTTTCGACAACAACGGAGACTATGGATATGATCGTACGGCCATGCTGGCTGGTGATCCCGATGCAGTGCGCATCTCCTTTAACATCCATGCTGGAGGAAGTGGGTTCAACACCATCTACCCGGCCGATTGCGACGGACCTCTGCCTCCGGCAGGGACCCCAAATTACTTTGGATTCATCAAGCGAGGCTCCCCTCAGTACTTTGGCTTCTATGAATTTCATGCCGACTTTGCCAACCCGACCAACTCTACCTTCGGAAACCTGCTACAAATCAATGTCTCTCCCTTTACGTCACAGCTTAACGGGATTCCGCAATTGGAAAGTACCCGTTTGCTGGAGGCCATCTCCGACCGGCTGATGTACCGGGTTCAGTACCGGCGCTTTGACGGATACGATGCCATCGTGGCGAACCATACCGTAAACGTGGGAAATTATGTAGCCGGAGTGCGCTGGTATGAGTTCCGTAAAACCACAGGCGATTGGTCCTTATACCAGGAAGGAACTTACGCTCCAGCCGATGGACACAGCCGCTGGATGGGAAGCATTGCCTTGGATACGGCAGGATCGATAGCCCTGGGTTATTCCATATCCAGCTCAACCATGTACCCCGGAATACGGTATACGGGCAGGCTAAAGAACGATCCGGCGGGTGAGATGACAATGACCGAGAAATCCGTTATCGAGGGTGGCGGGAGTCAGACCGGCAGCTGGAGTGGACGCAGCCGGTGGGGCGATTACAGTGCGATGAGTGTAGATCCGGCCAATCCCACCACTTTCTGGTATACCACCGAATATTATCAAACTACCTCTACAAGTGACTGGAGCACCAGAGTCGGATCCTTTACCTTCGAAAACGTATTCTCAACCTTCGCCAGCGCCACTCCGGCAACATTCTGCCTGGGGGAAGATACCGTGCAGTTGAATGCAGTAGCATATGGCGGATCAGGTTCCTATACCTGGTCATGGACATCCATTCCCGAAGGCTTCACCTCTGACCTGCAGAATCCGCTGGTGATCCCAACCGATACAACACTTTATATAGTTGCTACCAGCGACGGGAATCAAACCCGGCAGGATACAGTCCTTGTCCAGGTGGCTTACCTTCCGGAAATCTTTGCAGGAAATGATACCGTCATCTGCATCTGGCAACCTTCGGTCGACCTGCATGGATCTGCCGAGTATTACCGGAACTTTGTATGGGGATCTTATGGTGATGGGATCTTCGGCGATAAGTATTCCCTGGAGACCTCATACTTCCCGGGTGACGACGATAGACAGAATGGTGGAGTAACCCTGGCATTGGTTGCTTTTGCAGAGTCTCCATGCACAGGGATGTTCATGGACAGCCTGTACCTGACCATTGATCCCTGTACCGGTATCGAAGAGCGGGCTGCGGATGCTGTCCGGATGAGCATCCGGCCAAACCCGGCAAAGGAGAGGGCGGTCCTGGTTATTTCGACCAAACATGCCATGGACGGGCAACTAACCGTTGCGGGAATGGACGGAAGGCTCACGCTCCAGGAACCACTGAAACTGGAAACCGGCCGGAATGAGGCGACCCTGGAACTAACCGGATTCTCCAAAGGCATTTATATAGTGCAGCTGAAGACGGATCAGGGTGTGGTGACGGAACGGATGGTAGTGAATTAAAGAAATATTGTATTTTTGCAACCGCAATACGAAATACGAAATACGCAATACGAAATTCGTACTTCGCTCTGGTCCCGTAGTTCAATTGGATAGAATAGCAGATTCCGGTTCTGTTGGTTGGGGGTTCGAGTCCCTCCGGGATCACAGAAAAAACCCTGAAAATCACAGGAAATCAAGTAAGACCGCCGCTACAGGCGGTTTTTCATTTACAGTCGTTTACACCAAATTACCCCCTGTTAATAACTTTTACTGGCAACTTTGGCTAAAAAGTTGCCAGTGCGTATCTTTGTACTGGCAACTTTTTTCAAAAACAGTGGCAATTTAAAAAGACAAGAATGGCGACAGTTAAATTCTATTTGGACAAGGAACGTAAGAATGGATCTTTAATCCTGGTAACCTTCACTTTTAACCACGAACGGTTAAGGTTTTCGACCGGATTAAATATACCTAAAAAGGCCTGGGATGACAAAGATCAAAAAGCCAAACCCCTGAAGGAATTTGCCGAGACTAATAAACATCTGCGGGATGTCAATAGTTTTCTGTTGAATATCTATGATGAACTTTTTGCGAAAGGTGTGAAAATATCAAAAGAAGATGTTAAGAAGAAAAGCCTGGAAATCAAAGAAGCCTATCAGGTATTTGCTGGAAGGAAAGACGCTGCAATTTCATATAAGACCTCCCTGGCAGAATTCATTCCAATATTCCAGGCACGTTACAAGAACAAACACTCAACTAATCATATTCAACATTTTAATGGCATCAAGACCCATTTGGAAACGTTTCAAAAGGAAACCGGAACTATTGTAACTTTTGACAGCATCAACAAAGATTTCTATATCAGCTTTACCGATTACCTAAAAGCAGCAAACTTGAAGCCAAATACGATAGGATCACATATCAAGAGGATCAAGCGCCTGATGAATGAGGCGAACGAGGACAAGCTAACGGCAAACCAGGAACACCGGGCAACAGGATTTAAAGTACTGAAAGAGGATTCTGATACGATATACCTTACCGAGGATGATATTTCGGCATTATACGAACTAAAAATTGAAGAGTCAAGGATGAGGAAGATCAGGGATCTGTTTGTATTACATTGCCACACCGGGTTACGACATTCAGACTGGCCAAAAGTTACTCTAGAAAATATCCATGAAAACAAATTATACGTTAAAACTCAAAAAACCAATGAACCGGTCATCATTCCGGTTCATCCAATTATCATTGAAATCATCAACCGATATGGCCCTGGGGCAACCATCCCGACCAACCAGGAAGCAAACCGTGTTCTTAGATGGATCGGTGAATATGCTGTTATAAAGAAAATAACAGAAGGAAATCTTGATAAATGGTTACAAATACGGACGCATACCGCTCGCAGATCCTTTGCCACAAATGGTTATCT
>QYQJ01000156.1 GCA_007280875.1 Bacteroidota bacterium | reverse complement strand
GGATTAGGGATTAGGGATTAGGGATTAGGGATTAGCCATTAGCCATTAGCCATCATGCACTGTCATTGCGAGGAGCGCAGCGACGAAGCAACGGTATCCGGTTTATCAGGATAAAAATAAACAAAAATTTCAGGAATCCCGTCAGAGTTTGTCGGTAAGTGACCGTACCACCTTGAACTGGTTTAAGAACTCATGGGCGATGATTCGTAGAAAGGTATAGGTAGGGACTGCAATGATCATCCCGATGATGCCACCGATACTTCCGGCTGCAATGATCACAAGAAATATTTCGATCGGGTGTGCTTTCACGCTTTTCCCATAAATAAGTGGCTGATAAACGACGTTGTCGATTACGATCACAATGAGAAATACCAGGAGGATCATCAGGACGGTGTGGCCGATCATACCGTATTGTCCGATACTGATCTGGGTGGTGATCCCGAGGATGATCCCCATACTGGTCCCGATCAGCGGGCCGAGGTAGGGGATGATGTTGATGATCCCTGCGAAAAAGGCAATCACCAGCGCCCCTTCAACCCCGATGATGCTGAGTCCGATGGCATAGGAGATGATCATGGCCAGCACATCCAGGAAGAGGCCGATGAAGTAACGGGATAACAGGTGTTTGCTTTTATCCAGGACCCGGTTGGTTTGATCGGCATATTTATCCGGCATGAGGGTCAGCACGATCCGCCGCACCATGTCCGGATCGAGAAGAAAGAAGAAGGAGATAAAGAGCACGGAGAAGAGATCGAAAAAGAAAGTCCCCGTGAAGGTGAAGATATGGGTGATCAGGCTGGAGAACATATTCACGCTGATGAACCGCATGGCGGTATCCTGGGCTGCAGCCATGATACTTACATCTTTGTTTAGTATGCCGATATCGATCAATCCCTGTTCAATCCAGGTGATCTCGTTCTGGTAATAGTGCGATAGTTGGCCCACATTGATCGATGAGATCAGCTGAGCTTCTGTCACGATCAGCGGAACGAAGAAACTGAAGAACCCGATAAATGCGGCAAGCAGAATGACCAGGGTCAGGATGACGGCCAGGAGATGAGGAAATTTGAACCTGCCTATATGGATCTTGCCCATCAGCCTTACCAGGGGGTTGCCAATCAGGCTCACCACTGCAGCGATCAGGATATAGCTCACGATGTTAGAGAAATACCAGACAAGAAATCCGATGGCTGCTATAAAAATGACAAAGAAGAAGAGTTTGTTCTTGTCGTAAAGCTCTTTCATAAGTTGAACGTTAAGGTAATGAACCTGTCATTGCGAAGCTCCCGTTCATCGGGAGCTGAAGCAATCAATTGTGGGTTTGAAGCAAAGGTAGCAAACAAATTTTTGCATTTCAGCCATAAAAGGTCTGTAATATTCTTATTCTCCATTAAAAGCTTAAGGGCTCAGGGTCGATTTTGCAGTTTTTACTAATGCAGACGCGTCCCTTTCCGTGATTCCGGATTTTCTGCAGGAAGTCGCCCCACCCGTCGTGGGAACCCGTTTTGATTCTCCTGAATCCTGTGGGAACTTCGCTTTCAATTCAAACAGGTGCAAATCTTGATTAATTATGAAAAAGCTTGAGATCAGAAAAGTCAGTTCCCGCAAAGAGTTAAAGAAGTTCGTGGACTTTCCGTTTACATTATACAAAGGGAATGCGTACTGGTGCCCGCCGATGAAGTCTGACGAGATCAATACACTCCGGAAAGACAAAAATCCTGCTTTTGAGTATTGCGAAGCCCGTTATTGGATGGCATATCAAAATGGCAATCCGGTGGGTCGGATCGCCGGAATCATAAACCACCACGAAGTCGACTATTGGAAAAGCAAACTGGTCCGCTTCGGGTGGATTGATTTTATTGATGACATAGAGGTATCCGGCAAGTTAATAGAGGTCGTAAAAGAATGGGGTAAAAGAAATGGGATGATCGGCATTCATGGTCCGCTCGGATTTACCAACATGGATGCGGAAGGCATGCTGATCGAGGGATTTGATGAAGTTGCAGCCATGTCAACCATCTACAATTTCCCCTATTATGCGGATCATTTGCAACAACTTGGTTTCCGTAAGGCTACCGATTGGATTCAGTACGAGATGATCATTCCAACGGAAGTCCCGGAAAAGGTGGATCGGGTAGCCAGGATCGTTTTTCAGAAATATGACCTTCGCTTGCTGAAACCCCGTAAGGCAAAAGAGATTCTTCCGTATGCCGGGAAGATGTTTGCCATGTACAACGATGCCTTTCGCGACATTTACGGGTTTACGCCCTTGACTGGCAGGCAGGTGGATTATTACACAAAACGCTATTTTGGATTCATCCAGCCTGAATTTGTCGCACTGGTGGTTGATGCAAAGGATGACGTGGTTGGGTTTGGAATTACCATGCCCTGTCTTTCCCGGGCACTCCAGAAAGCAAAGGGAACATTATTCCCATTTGGATTTCTTCACCTGTTGCACAGCCTTCGAAAAAATACGGTCGCCACGATGTGCCTGATAGGAGTGCGGCCCGATTACCAGGGAAAGGGATTGCTGGCTCTGATGTATTATGAGCTGAATAAGGCTTACCTGAAGGCAGGGATAACCATGGCACGGACTCATCCGCAACTGGAAGATAATCTGAAAGCAGTCTCCATCTGGAAAAATTATAACTCCAGATTGAATATCCGGCGTCGCTGCTGGATCCTGGATATCTAACAAAGAATGGAAAACAACGGATCAACGGCCATCATTACCGGAGCCACAAGTGGCATTGGAAAAGAATTTGCCTGCAGGTTCGCTGAAAAGGGATATAATTTGATTATAACAGGCAGACGTAAGTCGGAATTGAAAAAAGTAGCAAAAGCTATTTCTACTGATTACAGGGTAGATGTACAGGTTATTATCGGAGACCTGGCCGACCAGCAGTACCGCCAGGAACTTTGCAACAGGATTAAAGAAGCATGCGATATCGATGCGCTGGTGAACAACGCAGGATTCGGGATTGATCAGTCTTTTTACACCATAGCCATTGAGGAGATCCGGTCGATGATCCTGACGCATACCCTGGCTACGGTTGAATTAACTCATGCCGTGCTGCCCGGAATGATTGAACGGAGAAGGGGCATGATCATCAATGTCTCTTCGCTCGGCGCATTCATGCCGGGACTGACCCGAAGTTTATACCTGGGCACTAAATCATTCGTCCATTATTTCACGGAAGCTCTCAGCACGGAGGTCAGGCCATTGGGGATCAGGATTCAAAGTCTTTGTCCGGGAATGACCCGGTCAGATTTCCACCGGAACATGCAGAACGAAAAGTTGGAGAAAAAACTGCGATTGATACCCTTCATGAGTCCGGAAGAGGTGGTTAACACCTCCCTGGTGTCTGTGGAAAAGGGACGGATCTTCTGCATCCCGGGAGCCATTAACAAATTGTTTTATTTTATTGCCAAAGTTCTTCCTGTCAGGGTATTTATGCAAATTGCCGGATTTCGGAAAGAAGATGCCCTGGAATTAAATCCCCTCGGATAATTTTACATTTCATTGAAAATGTATCAGTGCCATAGATTGTTTTTTTTTACTTTTACGGCATGATGTTAAAACCTGATTCTATGATGCGACGGCTTTCCATCTACATCCTCGCCATCCTTTCCCTGATCATCATGTTCTGGGGCCTGATGTACCTCTTCAGGATTCATATCATGAATTATCATGTGGCCTACCTGGCTATGACGGAAGAGCAGCTGAACGCGGTGGATAAAAATATTGTTCCGCTTTATCTTACCCTGATGAAAATTATGGGGGCATGCATGCTGGCGATAGGTGCAACTACCCTGGTTGTCACAGTGGGGCCGCTCCGGCGCGGACAACCGTGGGGGTGGTGGAGCCTGATCACCCTGTTGCCGGTTCCTCTTATTGTCACTTCATACCTCACTTACCAGGTGGCCAGTCAGATCTCAAATGGCTCCAGGCCTCCCTTTTGGCTGGCTCTGGGAATCCTGGTCGTATTCCTTGCCACGATTGGCTTTTGCTACCCCCGGAAGGACAAGTGATCCCTTTTTTCATTTCTTTCCTTGAAGGACTGCAAATTTCTTTTTCTTCGTGAATAGCTTCCTTGTTCTGAATTTTTTCATATTTTTGATTCACTGTAGAACAACTTCTTGTGAAACAACATATTACTTCGCTTATCCTGGCCATCCTAATTTTTATCCCGGCAACCGCCTATCTGCAGAACCAGTCAGACAGTCTCAAACTGCAGAAGAAAGAAGAACGGAAAGAGAAGAAAATGAAAAAAGCCTGGGGATGGGTTCCTTTTCCCTCCGTATTGTACAATACCGATATTGGCCTGCAATTCGGAGGATTGGTCAATATTTACAATTACAAAAAGAACCGGCCGATCTACCCCGATTACTATCACAAACTCTATGCAGAGGTCTCTTTTACCACCAAAGGGGGATCGATCTTCCAGGTATTCTACGACTCCAGGTACCTGATCAGGAATATCCGTACCACAGCCGACGTGACCTACCTGACCGAGCAGGCGCTGGATTTTTACGGCTTCAACGGGTACAAATCGGTCTATGACCACGCCTGGGAGGATGACCGGGACCCTGCCTATGTGAGCCGCATGTTCTACCGTCAGGAGAGGAAATTCCTGCGGGTGGCAGCCGACTTCCAGGGGAAATTCTTCACGGAGCACCTCCGGTGGCTGGCCGGGCTGGCCTACCTGCAGATCAGTACCGATTCCGTGGATATCGCCAGGCTGAACAAGGGGAAGAAAGAGGAGAAGAAACTGCCCGATACGTCCGGGTTGTTCAGCCTCTATGAAAGATGGAATATCCTGAGCCCGAAGGAACGGGATGGCGGGATGAACAATTATGTAAAACTGGGCCTGGTCTTCGACACCCGCGACAACGAACCCTGTCCGATGAAAGGGATCTGGAGTGAAGCCATTTTTATCCTTTCTCCGGGATTTATCGGGGACGGAAAGTACAGCTTTCTTCGCCTGGCGATAAACCACAGGCAATATTTTACGCTGGCCAGGGATCATCTTTCCTTCGTTTACCGAATCGGGTACCTCGGCACCATCGCAGGCAAGGCTCCCTACTATGTACTTCCTTACCAGATCAGTTCCTATGCACTTACCACCACCATCGACGGCATAGGAGGATCGCAAACCGTTCGCGGGATCCTGCGGAACCGGGTGGTAGGGGATGGGATGGCCTGGCTGAATGCAGAATTCCGCTGGAAGTTCTGGTATTTCCGATTTCTGGGTTCAGACTGGTACATGGCGGCCAATGTGTATGGCGACGCAGGGATGGTGGTGCAAGACCGGCTGGTCGACCTGCAGGATGTACCGGCGTTTATCAACCGGGCAGACTACTTCAGCGACGGACCGGAGTACCCGCACATAACGGTCGGAGGAGGCTTGCACCTGGCGGTGGACAGGAATACCGTGTTCGCGGCCGAAATCGGAAAAGCGATCAATAAACAGGACGGAAATATCGGAATTTACGTAGGAATTGGCTGGCTATTCTAAGGGACCTGGAGGTATATAACCCACGTCTCACGTCTCACGTAATCCTTCCCCTCAATGCCTCGATCTTGGAAGTCAGTGTATGAAAAAACCGCTGACGCTCTTTTTCCGAGCTGCTGCTGATCAGGGTTGATTTTTTGACCAGATTACGGAGAGAGGTCTCAATTTGCCCGCAAAATTGCGGATTCTCTGTCATCAGGAGGTTGATGACATTATAGGTTAGAAATGTCTTTGTCCGGTCATCTTTGGTGACAAAAATCGTGTTGTCGCCCAAGAGGACTTCGTTGCAAAAGAGTTTGTAGTTTCCATCGATCCCGTCGGGCGGGTCATTGTAAAGATAGCGGAACCCGGCTGCCGCTTGTTGTTCCAGATGAGTAACAAAGATGGTTACTCCATCAAGTAATTTCAGAGCATCTTCAATGCCAGAGAAATAACCACAAACATAGCAGAACTCAATTTGCCGGATGAGGCTGTCGAATGTCTCTTCATTCCAGAGTTCAATTACAGGCACCGTGTTGTATATGGACAAGATCAGACGGACCTTTTCCATGGCCGGGTCACTTAGTTCAAATTGGAACTTCTTATACTCATAGCCTGGGGCAGAGAAAAGCACCTTGTGCCAGAAATAGGATTTGAAGGCAAACAGGTCAGGAAACTCAAAAAAATGAAAGATCGGAACATCTTTGGCCGAATAAATGATCTCTTTCTCTCTGCAGAGGCTGATCTCTTTTAATTCCGTATAGATAGTTCCCAACCAGTCTTCAAAACTTAATCCGTCCACCCCGATGGCCATCGAGTTAAAGAGGATATTCTTGCTGTTAACACTGAAAAGGGTATCCAGCGAGACCTGGTAATGAGCACAGAGAAGTTGTAACTCCGAAAGGGTCAGTTCCTTCTCTCCCCGGATCCGCCGGTAAGCGCTGTCGTAGCTGATCCCCAGCAATTCGGAGATGTCATGCACGAAGGAAACATGGTTGGGGATACGTTCTTTAATGGATTGAAAAAGAACCTGCTGAATGGGGATCTCCGGTTCCATTGCGGAAAAATACGAAAAAAAACGCAAAATATACAATCGCCATCAATTTATTTTGCAAAAAATGCAAAATCAGACACATTTGAAACGATTTTTTTGCAATATCTGCAAATATATCTCTCTCTTATCCAGAATAATCCTCTTATTCAGGAATGCTGGTTAGTTACTTTTCTGCGTTGCGCTTTTCCGTTTCATATCATCAGATTCCCGTGATAACTTTGATATATCAATATATTAATACCTGATTCTCCATGTTGTTTATACAGCCAATGCATGGATATATATTATAAACCCATTTATTTATGAAAATGACAATGCATGAAGAAAAGCTTAAATTACTATTGATAATTCCATCAGCACTGGATTCAAATGGACAACCGGTAAAATTGAAAAAGCTGATGTTGCCTAGCATTACCATGTTGATGTTGTCGGCTGTCACTCCCAAATCTTTCCAGTCACGGGTTATTTATGAAACCGTTGAGGATATCCCTTTCGATGAACATTGGGATCTTGTAGGAATTACCGGAATGGGGTCGGGTTCAGTGCGTGCCTGGCAAATTGCAGATGTTTTCAGGGGAAAGGGGGCTAAAGTAGTGATCGGAGGTATCGGTCCAAGTATTTTTAATCCTGAAGGCACCCTTGAGCACGCAGATACCATTGTGATCGGAGAGGCTGAAGAAATATGGCCGGTTTTACTTGAAGATTTCCGGAAAGGGACCATGAAAAGGACATATAAGGCAGAGCATCCCCCTGATATGGCGACTTTGCCGACGCCAAGATTTGACCTGTTGAATGCGAAGAAGATGGGGTTTATGCGAAGTATCCAAGCCACAAGGGGGTGCCCCAATATATGTAGCTTCTGTTCTATTGCGGCTTTCTCCCATGGCAGTTACAGAAAAAGGCCTGTGGAGAAGGTAATCGGAGATATAAGGGCGTTAAAGAAAAGCGGTAGCAGGTACGTCGTG
>QYQJ01000192.1 GCA_007280875.1 Bacteroidota bacterium | reverse complement strand
TACTTCACCAAATATATACAGCTATGGCAACGATACATGAATTGGGCAGAAGAGGGGAGGAGCTGGCAGCTCAGTACCTCCTGGAGAAGGGGTATAAAATCCTGGAAACCAACTGGCGGTTTCATCACAACGAACTGGACCTGATCGCGGAAGATAGCTCCACCCTGGTGGTGGCCGAGGTTAAAACCCGGCAGTCCAACGCGCTGGGTGAGCCGGAAATGGCCGTCACCCGGGAGAAGCAACGGGCCATCGTCCGGTCGGCCAACGCCTATGTCCGGTGGAAACACCGGAACATAGAGGTGCGGTTTGATATCATCTCCATCCTGATCCAAGGGGAGCAGGTGACCATTCACCACATCCCGGATGCTTTTTTTGCGATGATAAGGTAAATTAGGTATATTTTTGATTTATATTTGTAGATCCTAAATACAGATTGCATATCATGACCACTTTTACAAGTACCCTGCCGGATGAACTGCTGGGAAAATTGCATGAAATGGCAATGAAATTAGCCATGCCAAAGAACAAGATCATTCAGAAGGCCCTGGAGATATACCTGGATCAGCTGACCCGGGCCGAGTATGTAAAATCCTACAAGCAGGCTGGCCAGGATGCTGATATCATGACGATGGCCGAAGAGGGAATGGAGGATTACCTGGAGCAGTTAAACCGATGAAGCAGGGTGAAATCTGGTATGCTGATCTCAATCCGGTAACAGGAAGGGAACAGAAAGGGCAGCGTCCGGTTGTTATTATCAGTGGAAATCTGCTGAATATCTACCTGGACATCGTAATAATCTGTCCGCTTACCACCCAAATAAAAAACTTCAAAGGAAATATCCTGCTGGAACCCACAAAACAGAACGGACTGCAGAAGAGGTCTGAAATTTTAATATTTCACATTCGTTCGATATCGAAGTACCGGCTGATAAAAAAAGTTGGTGAGATCAGCGGGGAGCAACTTGCCGGAATTAAAGAGGGGTTGACAGATATTTTAAGGTATTGATCCAATATCAATATCCGGCACATTTATGGATCAGTCAAGTTTTAGCGCTTTTTTCTAATTTAGTGGCCTGCAAAATCGTGCCCTTAATAATTAATTATCAGAATATCATGAACTTAAAACATCTTTTAGTATTCCTTCTGCCCATCTTGATCGGCCTGTCACCGGTTTTTTCCTGTACCATCATTGTGGCGGGGAAGAAAGCAACCACCGACGGGTCGGTGATTGTTTCCCACTCCGATGGCGGTCCCGACTGCCGATTCCGGGTAATCCCCCGGATGAAATTTCCAAAAGGTGCCATGACCCCTGTCTACTGGGGCATCCAGAACCCCCAGCAACCACTGGACCAGTCCGGTGATACGCTCGGGTTCGTTCCCCAGGTGGAAGAAACCTATCGTTACATCCGATCGGCCTACAGCCATATCAATGAATTTCAGCTGGCAATCGGGGAGAGCACCATGAGCCAGAAGGAGGAGTTGGGTGTTGAGCGGAAAACGGGTGAACAGATCATGACGGTGGAGCAGGCGATGATCTTTGCTTTGCAGCGTTGTAAAACAGCCCGGGCGGCACTGACCCTGATCACAGAACTGATGGATACCTATGGTTTTCTTCCTTCCTGCGGACCCGAATCAGAGTGTCTTGCGATCGGCGATAAAAATGAAGTCTGGATCCTGGAGCTCTTTTCAGTTGGTCCCGGCTGGGAACCAGGCAGTGGAAAACCGGGAGCTCTATGGGCAGCCCAGCGACTTCCCGATGATCATGTTACAATGATCCCCAACTGGAGCATCATCAAGGAGATCGATCTGGCCGACACCAATAACTTCAGGGCTTCCTCCAACTACCAGCAGGTAGCGATCGACCACGGATGGTGGGATCCGGAAAGTGGAGAGGATTTTATCTGGCAGGACATTTATGCACCTGTTCCCCGCGAATGGGCTACCAGCCGCTTCTGGCTATTCCACGCCCTGTACGCCCCCGACCTGCCGGGGCTACCCAACCGGTGGACCACCGATCCCTTCAAGGGGGATGACCAGTACACCCAATTCGTGGAACCGTTATCACTCTACCCTTTTTCGATCAAACCCAACAGGCTCCTCTCCGTGAAGGATGTGATGGAATTCCAGCGTTCTACCTTTACCGGAACCATTTACGACAAAGAGATGGCACCGGACTGGTACATTCCTTCCGACAGCGGAACCCTTGTCCGGAGTGTCCTTACCACCCCTTTCCCCACCATTGAAATGCGAAAATTGTTGAATATTAACAGGCGCCGGAATGTTGCACGTGCACGCGGGGAGTATGGGATGATCGCTCAGTTACGATCCTGGCTTCCGGATGAGGTCGGCGGGATCTATTATGTCTATGTGGATAATGTATATACCTGTGCCTATGTTCCCATCTATGCCGGGGTGACAGACGTTGCCGAGTGCTACAAGATCTGGGATAAGGAGAAATTCGACGACAACTCCATCCGCTGGTGTGTCGACTTTGTGGATAACCTCCTCTACCTTCGCTGGCAGGATGCCGTAAAAGACCTTCATGTCGTAAGGGATCCCTTTGAGAAGCGGCTATTTGACGAAAAGGCGGAAGTGGATAAAAAGGCCGAAGATCTGCTGAAGGAAAATCCGCAGAAAGGGCAGGAGTACCTGACAGAACTGACCATAGACCGCATGAACGAAGTCCATAAAATGTTTCAGGACCTGCGTATCACATTAATAGAGAAGTATACTAACAACAAACAGGGAATCTGACCCCTCCATAAATGGGGGTTTGGGGGTCTTACTTCCTTCCAAAATCGGCCGGGATCTCTCCCCAGTACGCTGTCTCCCACTTCAACACCCGGTTTGGCCAGGAATTTGTGTTGAGCCAGTTTTCGGCACGCCGAATCAGTTCGAAGAGCTGTTCGCTTTTCGCAGTTCGCTCCAGTTTTGTATTCGCAGATTTTTTCCTTACCCACGCAATGGCGGTTCGGGAATCGGAGTAGACAGGCCAGTCGGAATTCCGCTGTTTCAGGTAGGCCAGTGCATGTACAATAGCCAGAAACTCCCCGATGTTAACGGTTCCTTCCGGGAATGGTCCCTGGATAAAAAGCTGCGCTCCGGATTTCGTATCCACACCCCGGTACTCCATGATTCCGGGATTGCCGCTGCAGGCGGCATCCACACAAATGCTGTCGGGAACGGGGGCTCCGATCAGGGGATTGGTGCATACGATCGTTTTAGGGGCATTCAGCTCCCGGGAAAGGTATTTTTCATGGTCGTCGTGAAAGGCTGCCTCGGCCAGCTCCAGGGTCGGAAATCCTTTGTATTTCGCCCCGTTATACCCTTCCACCTGTTTCTTGCATTCGGACCAGCCGGTGTAAACACCAGGCTGTTTTCCTACCCAGACAACATAAAACTTGTTCTTTGGCATCGGTTTTCTTTCTGTTCAAAAATACAATTTAAACCAATACTTTTGTACCCATGAACCCCATCAAGCGCCTGGCCGGACAAACAGCCATCTACGGTCTTCCCTTCATCGTCTCACGAATTCTATTCTACCTTCTTGTGCCGTTGTACACCCGGGTCTTTTTACCTGGCGAATATGGAACAATCAGTGTCTTCTATTCTTACACGGCCCTCCTGTTAGTGATCCTTACGTATGGGATGGAAACAGCATTCTTTCGCTATTCCCAGGAAGAGCCTGATAAGAACAGGGTCTTCAGTACGTCATTCCTCTCGCTTGTTTTCTCGACCACGATTTTTTTATTTCTTGTCATCGGATTCTCAGGAACCATAGCTTCATGGATCCAATACCCCGACAATAAGATTTACGTGATCTGGTTTGCCCTGATCATCGGCTTCGATATACTTACTACCATTCCCTTTGCCAAACTGAGGGCCCTCAACAGACCTGTAAGGTTTGCTTATCTCAAAGTGATCAATGTCTCTGCGGCGGTCTTCTTCAACCTGTTTTTTCTTCTTTTTTGTCCGTTTATCCTGAAGCACACCACTTCAGATGCTCTTGCCCGGATGATCCTGTTCATTTACAATCCCGGCTGGGGGATCGAGTATGTTTTCATATCCAACCTGATTGCCAGTATCGTGACATTTGTATTGCTGATACCGGAAATGACAGGATTTAAACTGGTGTTCGACCGAAAACTCTGGCAGACGATGTTCCTCTATGCATTCCCCCTGTTATTTGCCGGAATGGCAGGTATAATAAATGAGACGTTTGACCGGATCCTGCTCAGGTATTTACTGCCTTCGGATATTGCTGAAGCAGAAGTGGGCATTTATAGCGCCTGTTATAAAATTGCCATCCTGATGACGATTTTCATTACGGCTTACCGTTACGCTGCCGATCCTTTCTTTTTTTCTTATTACAAAGAAAAGGATGCCAGGATCACCTATGCCCGGGTGATGAATTATTTTGTGATCGCAGTATCCGTCATTTTTCTGACTACCATGGTATACCTGGATGATTTTATTCTGCCCCTGCTGATCGGGGTGAAGTATCATGCAGGTAAGGGTGTGATCCCGATCCTGATGCTGGCTCACCTTTTTCTGGGGGTCTATTATAATCTTTCCATCTGGTATAAACTGACCGGACAGACCAATTTCGGGGCCTGGCTCGGAATCCTGGGTGCAATCATCACGGTTGGGTTGAACATTCTCTGGATTCCCCGTTCACCCGATCATTACCTCTCGGGGTACATGGGCTCGGCCTGGGCCACGTTTATCGGGTATGGCGTGATGCTTGTGTTTTCCTATCTTCTGGGACAGAAGTATTACCGGATCCCGTATGATCTGAAGAAGGTAATCGGATATCTGGGAGTGGCTGTAGTACTGTACTTTGCCACCGTCGTGGTGACACCGGGTATCCCGCTCCTGCGGATCGGATTTCATTCACTCCTGTTGGTCTTTTATCTGTTGTTTATTGCTTTCGTTGAAAGGAAAGAGGTACGGCTTCTGTGGGACTCCATCCGCCGAAAAAAGGAATAGAGGCTTTCCGCTTTTTATTAACTTTGCCCTTTTCAATTTACATGAATGTTAAAATCGTAAACAGGTCTCACCATCCATTGCCTTCTTATGAAACAAACGCCTCTGCAGGCATGGATCTGAGGGCCTTTTTAAGTGAAGAGGTTATACTCAGACCCCTGGAACGGGCGTTGATACCAACCGGGCTTTTCATGGAGCTTCCGGTTGGATTTGAAGCCCAGGTTCGCCCACGGAGCGGACTGGCGATCAAAAAAGGGATCACGATACTGAATACTCCGGGGACCATCGATGCTGATTACAGGGGAGAAGTAAAGGTGATCCTGATCAATCTCTCTGCCGATGAGTTTGTTGTGAGCGACGGAGACCGGATTGCCCAGATGATCATTTCGGCTCACGCCAAAGCCGAATGGATTGAGGTGGAAGAGTTGTTGGATACAGATCGTGGCGGGGGTGGATTTGGCCACACAGGGACCAGTTAAAATCAATGCAGGAATGCAGGAATGAAGGAATGTAGGAATGAACCAGTCACAAATAAAAAAATACATTATTCTGCTGATTTTCCTGATGGGTGGATGGATAGGGCCCTCTGTGATGGCGCAGCACGAAGAGGAGATACCGGACCAGCAACCAAAAGAGAAACCAACGAGCAATCCTTCTGCCCTGATCGATGCCAAGAAATTATTACTTAAAGGGGATGAGCAGAATGCCGAAGGATTATTAAGGAATTACATCGATCGCTACCCGACCGATCCGGTTGCTTATTATGAGCTCGCCAAGATCCTGACCGCCAGGAAAGAGTACCCCGAAGCGAAGGTTCTGGCCGAAAAGGCGTGGGAGCTGGACCGGACGAACATATGGTACCAGTTATTCCTGGCCGAGACCTGCCAGTTTACCCAGGATTACGAAAGGGCCTTGCAGATCTTTGAAGAGATCGTAGCTACCAATCCCGATAACCTGGATTACTATTATCAGCTGGCTGCTCTCTACATGGGTCTGGGCAAATACACCGAGGCGATCAGAACCTATGATAAGATCGAGACGCGCCTCGGTATTACAGAGGAGATCTCGCTACAGAAACACAAGATCTACCTCCATTTGAAAGATTACAAAGAGGCAGAAGCCGAACTCCAGAAACTGATCCAGGTCTATCCCGACGACAGCCGGTATTACGGCATCCTGGCTGAATATTACATGTCGCGGGAGAAAAAAGAGAAGGCCCTGGAACTCTACAACAGGATCCTGGAGATCGATCCCGGTAATGCGTATATCCACATGACCCTGGCTGATTATTACCGAAAAACCGGGGAAAAGGAAAAAGTATTTGAAGAACTGAAACTGGGATTCTCGAACCCAAACCTGGATGTGGATACCAAGATCAACATCCTGTTATCATTCTACACCATCAATGAGATTGTATCCGATCTGAAAGAAGAGGCATTCACCCTGGCCAGGTTATTGATTCAAACCCATCCTGATGATCCAAAGGTCTACTCCATCTATGGAGACCTGCTCTCCCAAAACCAGCAGTACCGGGAGGCGAGGGATGCTTTCCTCAGGGTGATCGCCATCGACAGCAGCCGGTACGTGGTATGGGAAGAGTTGCTGCGGATGGATCTGCTGATGAGCGATTACCAACACCTTCAGGCCTATGGACACCGGGCGGTGGAACTTTATCCGGAGCAGCCTGTGATTTGTCTGCTTACTGCCCTGGCCGAGCTTCAGCTAAAGAACTTCACGGAAGCGGAAAAGCTGCTGGACCGTGGAGTAAAAATGGTGGTCGGCAACAATGAACTCCTGGCCCAGTACTATATGTACCTTGGAGATACCTACCATGCCCTGAACCGGGCTGCAGAATCGGATAAAGCATACGAAAAGTCTTTGCAGATCCGGGATAACAATCCTTATGTGCTGAACAACTACAGCTATTACCTGGCGCTCCGGGGGCAGGAACTGGAAAAAGCGGCCGAGATGTCGAAACGGGCACTGAACCTGGAGCCCAACAACTCTTCATTCCAGGATACTTACGGGTGGGTCATGTTCAAACTGGGCCGGTACGAAGAGGCGCTGGAGTGGATAGGTAAATCCCTGGAAGACCGGGAAAGCGCTTCCGGTGAAGTGCTGGAGCACTACGGGGATGTACTGATTAAACTGGGCCGGACCGAGGAGGCCCTTGATTACTGGAAACGGGCTCTGGAAAAAGAGGGCGGATCAAAGCTGTTAAACGATAAAATTACACAGCGGAAATGGATCGAAGAATAAATAGATGGGGATCAGTTCCCCTGCCCCTTTTCCTGGTCTTCCTCACCGGGTTCTTACTCCTGTCATCCTGTAAAACGCAGCGAAGCATCATTAAGCAACCACTCAAGGAAGAGGGGGCGGAGTACCTTTTCTCCAAGCTCAAAGAGCATGAATTGCAGTATACCTGGTTCAATGCACGCTTTTCAGCTGAGTACCAGAACGCAAAGCAGAAGCAATCTTTTTCAGGCCAGATACGGATTAAAAAAGACACCCTGATCTGGCTCTCGCTTTCTGTGATGGGATTGGAGGGGATGCGGCTGATGATCACCCAGGATTCCATCAAGTACATCAACCGGCTGAATAGTACCTATCTGATCGGGGACTGGTACGATCTGAACAAATTCCTGAATACCAATATTGAATACGATATTCTTCAATCCTTCCTGATTGGCAATGACATCTCGTTTTACGAGGATGGAAAGTTTAAAGCATCGGTCGACAAAGATGAATATAAGCTTTCAACTGCTTCCCGCCGAAAAATTAAAAAATATGTACGGAAGCATGAGGATGAATCGAACATACTGATACAGAATATCTGGCTTGACCCCGTGACCTTCAAGATCACCCGGGCGGATGTAAAGGAGATCCGGCGCGATAACATCAAACTGGATGCGACTTATTCCTCTTTCGAAATGATCGGAGTCCAGCTTTTTCCAAGGGATATGATCTACCAGATCTCAGCCGAGAACAAGATCCTGGTGGATGTCTCCTTCTCCAGGATCAATATCGATGAGCCGATGCAATTCCCGTTTAAAATCCCCGGATCCTTTACGCGGGTCAGGCCATGAAACGCATGCTGCAACCATATCCCTCCCGAAAGGTGATACTGGGATGTCTGATATCTCTTTTTTTCATCATCGGGCCGAGGGCCGTTACACAAACCACCAAGGATAAGCTCAATCAGGATCGCCAGCAACTGGAGAACGAAATTGAATATACTTCCAAACTCCTTGACCAGACAAAAAAAACAAAAGAGACCTCCGTGCGCGATCTGCAATTACTCAGCAGCCGGATCCGGAAGCGGGAGGCGTTGATCAATACCATCAGCAAAGAGATCAGTGAGGTGGACCGGAAGCTTACGGAGGACCAGCGTTTGATCGATCAGCAATCACGTGAATTGAAGGCCCTGAAGGATGAATATGCCCGGATGATCTACTATGCCTATAAGATCATGAAGGTGCAGAACAGGCTGGTATTTATTTTTTCGGCCAACGATTTCAATCAGGCTTATCAACGGTTGAAGTACTACCAGCAATACGCTGCATACCGGCGAAAACAGGCCGATCGCATCCGGGAGGCCCAGGTGGCTCTCAGCCTTCAGATGCATTCGCTCGAAGAGACCCGGGCCGAGAAGCTGAAACTGGCCGAGTCGGAATCAGTGGAAAAATCAAAACTGGACCGGGAGAAGCAGCAAAAGGATCAGACGGTTCAGGAACTCTCCAGGCAGGAAAAACAGCTCCTGGCTACCTTACGCACCAAGCAGCAGGCGCTGAATAAACTGAAAGCGGAGATCGAGCGTATCGTTGCCGAAGAGGCACGGGCCCGGGCCTCGGATGCGGGTATCAAAGCAGCCGACATGCGGCTTTCCTCCAGCTTTGCGGCTAACAAGGGACGCCTGCCCTGGCCGACAGACCAGGGAGTGGTAACATCCACCTTCGGTGAACACCCGCACCCGGTTCTGAAGTATGTCAAGGTAAACAACAACGGCATCGACATCATGGTAAGCCAGAGTGCCCCGGTAAAGGCAGTATTCAACGGAGTGGTAACCAAAGTTCTCACCATTCCCAACCTGAACAGGGTTGTAATGCTCCGGCACGGGGAGTACCTGACGGTTTATTCGGACCTGGATGAAGTGTCGGTGACCAACGGACAGAATGTGGTGACCGGCCAGGTTATCGGAAGAGCCCACTACGACCTGGATGAAGGGAAATCGGAGATCAATTTTCAGGTATGGTACGGTAAGACGATCCTGAACCCTCAGGATTGGTTGCGTTAATGCAGTACGGAAAAACACGACAGCAACGTGAATGCACACTGGGGCGAAATAGCCGCGTTGTCGGCGGCGGTATTCTGGACGGTTACGGCTCTCACCTTCCGGAAACCGATGATCCAACTATCGGTAGGAGCCTTTTTCGGCCCCTTCCTGGGTGTCTCCTTTTCCCTGATCGCCGTGAAATACTCCCCGGCCGGTATCGCCGCCACCCTGATGTCCATTGTACCGGTACTCATCATCGCGCCTTCGGTAATCCTCTTTAAAGAGAAAGTGACATTGAAAGAGATTAGTGGAGCAATTATAGCTGTCGGAGGAGTGGCATTATTTTTCCTGTAATCCCTCTTAATACAGTCCCAGCTTCAGCGTCACAAACACCTCTCTTCCGGGACCCGGCTGGTAGCTGTTCCCGTCGGGATCAGGTTCGGTGAAGGCAATATAGGGTTCGTTAAACAGGTTTTTCCCGTATACAGAAACTTCCCCCTTCAGAATGCCGACTTTCCAGTGGTAAGCCAGTCGCAGGTTATACAGGTTATATCCTTTCTGGAAGACATCTTTATGTACCACGTCGGTGTAGATGTACCACCGGCTGGTCCATTGCGTGGAAGCCATCACCGAGAAGTGCTTCAGGAAATCCCATTGCACCTGGGCATAGAGCTGGTGTTCGGGACAATTAGGCAGCCAGTTCCCGCTGATGCTGTCAGGAGAGGTGTAGGTAAAGTGATTAAACGTATAAGCCACCTGTACATTCAATGGATCCCAGGGTGTGTAGGAAACATAGGATTCGATTCCGAGACGGTTGCTGGCCCCCGCGTTTCCGTAAAAAGTTTCCAGGGGACGTGAAGGCACACGGTACCGGTAAAAATCGTTCATTGTCTTCAGGTAGAAACCGGTCAGTTCATAGTAGAACCGCTGCCAGATGGTACCCCTCAGCCCGATCTCTGCTCCGCCGGAGGTAGCAGGCACAAGTTGCTGGTTAAACCCGCCATAGGAGATGGGATTGTTGATCAGCTCTTCGGTGGAGGGAGGTAAGAATCCCTGCCCCCAGTTGGCATACACGTTGATGGCCGGAAGAAAGGTATACGAAATGCCGACCCTTCCTGTAAGCTTATCAAAATTGGCTTTTCCGGATAGTTTACTTGCCCGGTTCATCTTGTCGGTCAGCTCATTATCAATGTTGTCGTAGCGAAGGCTGAGGAGCAGGTTCAACTTTTTCCCGAATTCCATCCGGTCGATCAGAAACACCCCGATGCCTTGCTGACAGATCCGCTGATTGGCCAGCATAACTGAATCCTCGATCACATCCATGTTGACACTCCCCCGGGTTTCGGTCCGGGTGGTATCTTTCCTATTTCCCACCTTATACTCCCCGATGGTTTGCCACTGGACGTCGCCTCCTACGCTCAGGTGGTTGGCAAACCAGTTTTTGCTCAGGTTCAGCGTATATTGCAGCGATCCTCCCGGAGCGGCAATGTCGCGGTAGGTGACGGCTGTGGAACCGGTCTCCTTGTAGGTCCCCATTCGTAACAGTCCGCTGAACCGGATCTGCTGGTGTTGCCCCAGGTTGATGCTTCCGACAAGTCCGTTGGTAAGCCGTACCGTTTTCTGGTATTCGTTACAAGGGATGGCATCGGGATTGCATTGTTTGGGGTCGTCCAGTTGCGACAGGTTCAACCCTTCCGGGTTCTGCGTGAAATAGTATGTGTAGTTGATGACCGGCGTAATTGTGACTTTGGTACTGGGCGTCCAGATCCCTTTCAGGTAAAGATTATTCCCCCGGAAGGCGCTGTGTTGCCGGTACCCGTCACCCCGGATGTGAGAATAGGAGACCCGGTAGTTGAAATTTTTCTGTTCCCCGTCAACCTGGCCCAGCACCTTGAGAAACCCGTTGGATCCTGCTGTTGCATAAAGCCGTCCGCCAATCGGAGTGGGATTCCCCCGCTGGGTAATGATGTTGAGAATCCCTGCATTGGAACCTCCGCCATAAATAGCGGCGGCCGGTCCGCGTAACACCTCGATGCGGTCAACAGTCTCCCAGTCCACGTCGTAAAGGTCAGGAACAAATCCTGACGGGTCGTTTAACGATACGCCATCCAGGAGTACTTTCACGCCACGGATTCCCCGTTCGGTCAGAATTCCCTGTCCCCGGATGGAGAGGTGGACCTTGGATCCATCCAGTTGATTTTCCACGCGTACCCCGGGGACTGTCAGCAGCGCTTCGTCCGCAGCAATGGAACGGGGCATCAGGTTCAGTTCCGTCTTCGGGACGATGGATGCGGCAGCAGGGGTTTTTCGTAACGATATGGCCGTGCGTGGAACCGAAACAACCACCTCCTGAAGATTTTTTACCGTAATGGTATCCTCAGATGATACGGAATAGTCATCAGGGATATCCTGCCCTGCTCCTTGCAGACAGAAAGCAGCTATCGTGACGACCAGTAGAAATAGTGATTTCATATAACTATACGTTTTCGTTGCAAAACGAGACAACAATGAATAAGAATAAGAATTGATGAAACGGCATTCCTTTACAGGAAGAGGCCGGAACAAGCGAAAGGAAGTTCGCTTTAGGCAGGGTTTACAGGTATTCAGGCGGAGGAGTCGGGGGTTTTTCTGCTCGTGCGGTAACCGTAAAAACAGGCATAGGATAGGAAACCGGTTGCCTGGATTCGGGCGATTGAAGTACGGGCACGGGGATCAGGGCCTGGTGGATGATCAGCTGGACCATGACCCGTGCCAGTTTACTGTCGGATGACCGGTCGTAATTCCGGATCAGGGTCTCTTCGTCCTGGTCGTTGATGCAGACAAAGGTCACCTTAGTTCCGTTCTGTTGTTCAGAAACGATATCATACAGATGATCCTTATAAACGAATTCGAATTTTTCGAGACGGCGAAAGAGCGGATCAGAATCCGGCGATTCGAGTTCAAAAACAGTAAGCGGGGTCCTGAACGACCCGGAAAGGATCTCTTCCCGGATCCTGGTTTTGACGTAGTACCGGCTCCACTCCTTCAGCACGTAATAACCTCCGAAATTCAGAAAGAGCAAAGGGATCAGAACCGCTACCAGAAGTTTTCGCAAGGTCATGAAATTTTTTCAGGAGCAAATATAGAATAAAAACGGATTCAAGCTTCTGCATTCAGGACATTCGAGCATTCATTTAACCCCCATCTTACTGCACCACCACCTTCTCCATCATAGGTTTCTTCCCCGATATGGTAACCTTCAGGATATATAGCCCTTTGGACAAATGCCCAACATTCAGTTCCAGGATATCCCGTTTCGGAGGGATCCTGGATCTCAGCATGGACTGACCGATGAGGTTGAGAAGCTCAATCTCAGCTCCTTCCTGATTGATGTGAAACTCGACTGACAATTTATCCGTTGCGGGATTAGGATAGACGATAAAAGGCTTTTCCGGAGTAAATGTCTTGACCCATATCTCATCCTCCCCAACCCAGCACTGGTCCGGAGCCTCGCAGCCCAGGCTGTCCACTCTATGCAGGTTGATTCTGATGGGAGCCGAACCATTTACCAATCCATGACTTCCAACGATTATATACCCTTTATCGGGTAACTCTCTGAAATTCCGGAATAGGAAGGAGGTATCTTTCGGGGGGACATCACTGTAAGTCCTGGTCCACAGTGTATCCAGGTTATTGTCAAAGCGCCACAGCATCCCGCGATCCCAGCGCCCACCGGTTACGTAGTTATACGCGAAACCCACCATTGAAAAACCTGCATTATCTGATGTTTTTATAAAACTACCCGAATATCCGGTTGTCAATCCTTTTGAATTGTCACTGTATGCAATATCATTGCTGATTAAGTTTCCAAGCGAATCCAATAAAATAAATCCGAAATACCTGTATCCAGCATCAGGGACAGCCTCCGTAAATACAATATAAGTAGATTCCTGCTGAATGATATCATGGGAATAGACCGGTGTTTCATTTTGGAGGAGATCATATCTTTTACTAAAATATATTTGTGAATAGGATGGAGTAAGAATTGAATCCAAAACAAGAAAAACGATTATTAATATGACTTTTTTCAAGACTTGCCTATTTAATTCCCGTGAAGGGGAGGGGTCATTAATGCTCCCGGTGGGCCGGGGAGGGGTTATTGTAAACTACGAAGTATGATTTACGAAGTACGAATGAAGGGTTATTTCAAGATCACAATCTTTTCTGTCAGGGTTCCGCTCTCCCGTTCGATTTCCAGAAACCAGATACCGGATGCCGGATCCCGGATATCCACATGTCGTGTGCAGGTGCCGGAAATGGGAATATCCGCTTCTTCCAGAATGATCTTGCCGGATGATGTCAGGATGCGCCAGGAGAGGGTTTCGAGGGTAGGGGCATAGATCTGCAGATCAAATTCTCCCCTGTTCGGATTGGGCGATACGGAAACCCGGAAACGGTTTGCAGGGTCATCTATGGCGGTACAATCCTTGAAGGTGATGTCGACCGAATCGCCAGCTGAACAGCCCTCTTCACTCGTTACGGTCACGGTGAAACGGGTCGTTCCAAGACCACCGGCTACAGCCGTATCAATGGAGATGGAGGAGGTTGTAAAGCCGCCCGGGGTCCACCGATAGGAGGCACCGGAGATCTGTTCGGTGGAGAGGGTTCCCGTTTGCCAGGAGCAGAGAGTGTCTTTCGGATCTGCCTGGATCGCGACCGGGGGAATCTCTCCGATGGTCAGCATCATACTGCTGATGGCACTGCCATATTCCGCGTACCCTTTGAGCAGTAATTTTACCTCTCCTGCGAGGATGTCGTTCACTCCGGGAAAATAGAGGGGATTGAGAATGGTATCGTTATTGAAGGTCCCGTCTCCCCTGGAGATCCAGATCAGGCTGTCCTGCCCTGAAGCTATCCCGTTAAGCTGATACGAGAGCCCGGTACATAAAGTCCCGTCGGGTCCCGCGTCCATTTCCGGAAGTACCGGTGGGGGAAACTCGATAAAATCCAGCCACGCTTTGTCCTCACCCATGGCCAGGTAAACATCTTTGATATATTGCCACCGGAAGGTATGGGTACCTGCTGCAACAGGAAAAGAGACGTATCCCCAGGGGATATTCCCTGACCAGCTTCCCTGCAGAACACCGTCAATGAAAAAATGGAGAAAGTCAAAATCGGGCTCGGAAGAAACCTTGCGAAAGAATCTAATACTGTCGTCCTTACCGGCAGTGTACTCAACTTCGAGGATCGATGACTGGGTATCATTCAATTGATCGGTGGTGACACAATAGGTTCCTTCATAGGGAGCGACGGTGGTCAGTGTCCAAGGTTTAGTCCCGCCGTGCTCCCAGGGGAATTTAGTGAATGAGTTGGTCTCCCAGTCTTCCACAATGATCCCGATGATTTGCAGAAAAGAGACTTCAGCATGGTAAAGTCCGGAAACAGCCTGATAATGGAGATAAAATCCTGTACTGACTGGCGCTTCATCATCGACAGAAATGGAAAACACAGCCGTCCTTGAAACCGTCGGCAGGATAGTGTCCAGGTAGGAGCTGTCGGAATGAAGGGTAATGAAAGGGGATTCGCAGGAGAGCAGGCCATAGCTGTGAAGGCAGGGGAAATCGCCCCTGTTGGCAGTAGTGATCCGCACCTCGACCGTTTCACCGGGGTCCAGCTTGTGGTTGTTATTCCCTCCGGATGCATCATCGATCTCCAGCCTGGTAACCTGCAGCGACGGAGCGTGGGATTCAACGGCAAACTGGCTGTTCCAGCTGGTATCGGGAGAGCTGACCCGTACATTAAATTTTACCTTCAACCCGTCGGGAATGGTATCCGATACGTTGAAAGCATATCCTTCAGAGATGACCTTGACCTCATCGGGCTGCATTGTCCCGTAAAGCTCTATAGTATCTGTGAGAGTGATATAGGGGGAGGTGACAGAAACGATGGCTGTCAGATCCTCAGCAGGCTGATCTCCGATATTTTTCAGTCCCAGGTTCAGGTACAGAGAATCTCCGAAATTCATGGTTTGCCCGACACCTTCAGGGACGGACATCAGTTCATAGGAGTAATAGGAGATATAGGGTTGATTCGGAGCAGGACCGAGGTTGAACGGAGAGACATAGGTCAGGGCGTTACCTTCCCGGTTGTCGGTCCAGATCGGATAGACTTTCATATTCTGGGCTTTGATTCCGAGGTAATCCCCGAAGTAGCTGAAAGCCAGGCCTGCAATAGGAATTGGCGTAAAAGCTACATCGGAGACCCGAAAGTCTGTCCAGCTCTCTCCGGCATCATAGGAATAGGAGACCCAGGTTTCGAGCATGGTACTGTCGACATTCCGGTCGTCGTAATAGATGACACAGAGACTTCCGTTCAGGGGATCGCAGGTGATCCATGGCAGGAAATGCTCTTTCCCGAGGCCGGACGGATCCTGGTTGACGCGGATGGGTGTGGACCAGGATTCTCCCTGGTCGGCGGATTTGATCAGGTAGATGTCGATATCGGTTCCGGTATTGATCCCTGGAATGCCGATGTTAGCCCATACAATATAGCTATTGCCTTGGTTGGGTCCGTCGCTCAGATCTACTGTCATCACCGGAAAGGAGGCTACCCGCATCGCCTTGCTGGTCATGCTTGCCCGGATGCCTTTGATATTGGTCAGGATACGACTGGCGGGAAGCCAGCTCTCTCCGCCGTCCGGTGACCTGGCAAATCCGATGGCTGTTTCGTCGGAAGGCCAGGTGTCGTATATGATCCAGGCAGCATAGACCTCCCCGACAGGCCCGGTTTGGATGTTGACCCCCTGGTTTTGTCTTCCAGCATTTACTGCCTGGCTGATCCCGATAGGGATTGACCAACTCAATCCCTGATCGGTAGACCGGGCAATCTCAATTTCGTTATTATCAGGCGAGGCACTTGCAAAACAGGTCCAACCGGCATACAGATATCCCTGGTAGGGGCTCTCCTCCGAATTATCAATCCAGAGATGGTTTTTATCCAGGAGGTCGTTATATCCTCCTGTCACCTGGGCTACTGTTACATCGGTCCAGGTTTCCCCCTGGTCAGGAGAATAGGCCACAGATTGTCCACGGGCATTGTTGATCTTTCCGACATACCACCATCCGTTCCGCCCGATTGCGGTAGCGGGATCTCCATTATTGAACTGACCGACACCATAAAAAGATCCTCCCCAGGTGGATGCGGCGTCGAATGAAGAGAACTGGTCACATCCATAGAGGCTCTGGGCATAGGACCCGTTCCAGTCGCTGGAGTTGTTGGAATTCAGCAGAATGCTTTCATCCTCCGGATCGATAAACAGGGAATTTTCGCTTTGTGTTGTGGCATTGCTGGAGGTCACGGCAATATCCGGTGAGTCCTGAACAAGAATACCATCGGTGCAGATTACGGAAGAACGCTTCAAGACCGGTGGGATGGGTTGCCATGGATTTACCTCCACATAACCCAGGCGGGCCATCCGGTCCCAGTAACCGATGTTATCGATACGGGTGTCGACCTTGCCCTTACCGGCCGGTGTGATGACAGGAAAGTGCGGCAGGATCTGGGAAAAGCCTGGCGATACAAAAGAGAATAGAACAACGATCAGGAGATATACGGGATAGTTTTTCATCATATATCAAATTCCCATCCGTATCAGATGGATTTAATGAGGACCAATAAAAATGCGAAAAGGTTGCTTAACGGGTACAACGAATTAATTAAGGATCAAAACCTTTTCGATCACCAGCACATCCTCATGGAGCAACCGGAGCAGGAAGACCCCATCCTGAACTCTGGGGATGGAAACCGGGAACTTGAGCGTGCCGTTCAGGTGCAGTCCTGATTTTTCATAGATCATCCGACCCGTCATGTCGCGGAGTTCCAGTGATGCGATCCCCGGTTTGTTGGTGGAGATTTCCAGGGTAAACTGCCCGTTGTTAGGATTCGGAATGATGCGGACCCGGATTCCGGATTCCTGGTCGGATATGGACGTAGGATCTGTGAAGGAGACGACCACCGTATCACCGGCAGTACAGTTGTCTGAGGTGACGTCGACCCAATAGGTTGTGAAAGGCGCTCCCGTATAGTAGGCATCGATGGTCTGGGTGGTAGCTCCGGTCGACCACAGGTAGATGGATCCGGGATTCCCCGCGTCCAGTGACAGGGTATCGATGTATGTGATCGATGTATCCGGGCCCAGATTAACTACCGGATACTCGTTCACCGCGATGTCGAATGGATCGGACCAGCTACTTTCATTGCAGTCGTTTACACTCTTTACTTTTACAGAAGCGAGGCCGGTAAAGGAGCTGTTCCAGGTTACTGTTCCTACTGTATCGTCACCCGAAATGGTCCCGGCTGCAGCAGGGGATAGATCCCACACATAGCTCAGGGCATTCTGGGCCTGGGAGATGGTGTACGAGGTGTTGGCTGAGCCCTGACAGAGCGGGGTGGGACCTGATGGTACGACTGGCTGTTCCGGAAAAGGTCTGACATGGATCTGGAGAGAAGGTGATAAAGGGCTGGAACCGCAATCTCCGGTCGCATAAACAGAAAGGTCAGCCATTCCGCTCCAGGTATTGCTCCAGTCGATCTCCACGGCGGTGTCGCCAGGAGTCAATGTGCCTGCCGTATCCGGATTGAGTTGCCAGGTGTAGGAGGTTGCATTTCCGACGGAAAAGGTAGTATAGCTGGTGTTGGTGTTGTTTTCACACAGCAGGGTATCCCCCTCGGGCTGCTCCGGAGTCCCGGTCAGGGGATTCACCATGATATAATCTGTTTTTGTCACCGTATTGGTATAGGAATTCCAGGAAGTCGTCAGGGTCACATCATAGGCACCGGATGTACTGTACACAATATTCTCAGGATTTTGTGCGGTGGAAGATGCCGGAGTCCCGCCCGGGAAAGACCAGCTCCAACCAGTAGGTGAACCAGTGGAGAGATCCGTATAGTCCACATTCTGGTTCTGGCAGATGGTGGTTGAGTCGGCTGAGAAATCTGCAGTATTTGGAGAGTACATATCGGAACCCCAGAGTCCCCTTCCATAGGTACTGGCCCTGATCACATCGGCACTTACAGAGTCGTTGTCATAGTATATCTCCAGCTCGGTCACTTCTGCATTTGCAGGTAATCCGGAACTGAAGGCGACCCAGCTCCCGGTGTTCTGGTCCTTGTAGTAGACTCCGGCATCGGTTCCCACATACAATCCTTCACTTGCATTGGAATAATAGGCAATAGTGCTTATATGAACAGCCGGAAGGTTCCCTGTGATCGTAGTCCAGGACTGCCCCTTATTGGTCGATTTGTACACGTTGTTACCCATAGTCATATAGACCGTATTCTGATCCGTGGGATGGGCAGCCAGATCTGTCGGAGTACCGGTAGTTGGGAGGAAGGAGGTCAGATCGGTCCAGGCAGGTGACGCTGCCATGCAGTTGTCGGTACGGAATAACTTGTTGTCGTACCGGGCAGCATACAGAATGTCTGTATTGACAGGAGATTGTTCCAGAACCGCCATATTGCTGCCGTTGCTCCCGCCGAGGTTGTTGGAGATCTTGGTCCAGGTCAGGTTATTGGTTGTCTTGACATCATTGCACCGCCACACGTTCTTAAACCCTACAAACATCATTTTAACATCCTGTTTGCTCAGGATAAAAGGAGTGACCCAGGCACCGCTTTCGTTGATTCCGAAGGTGCCATTGCCGGCTATATGCAGTTCACTTCCATTATTGTAAAGCCGGAAGATATCACCGTAGTAAATCGTAAAATAGGTATACGCTGCGTTGGTAAAGTCGACAGCACACTCCATTCCGTCACCTCCACCGGTCTGCACCCATCCGGATGCGTTATAGGTATAGGTTCCGTTATCCTGAAAGCCGTTGATCACCTTCTCTTTCACAGTTTGACTTTGCCCCAGTTTATAGATCTGACCGATCGTCATGGTTTCGGTCCGGTCGGTCCAGGTGGTGCCCCCGTTGGTGGTGAAATAGAGTCCGCCATCATTGCAGGCCCAGAGGGTTCCGTTCACAGGAGAATAGATCAGGTAATGGCAGTCGGCATGTACCTCCGCCACGCCGCATCCCCCGTACCAGTGTGAATTGATCGCCCAGGAAGTGCCTCCGTTGGTTGATTTCCAGACGTTTATCCCTCCAACATAGATAATTTCGGCATTGGTTGGATCAGCGGCAATAGCTAAATCATAAAATCCCTGTCCGCCGGAGCCTCCCCCGTTGCACGACCAGTCGAGAATATTGGGAGTAGTGGAGCGAGTGGAAAAGTTTAACCCGGCATCAGTGGAACGGTAAAGCCCGTAGAATCCGCTGCTGTTGTTAGAGATAACGAAATACACATAATTGGGATTAGCCTGAGTAACGGCAATTACCCCACGTTGTAACGGGGTTGTCGGCAAACCACTTGTAATTAACGAGAAAGAGCTTCCGTTGTCAGAGGAACGATAGAATTGATAACCTTTTGCAGCATAAACAATAGCAGGATCATTGGGTTTGAAGCAGATGTCCTTGAAGTTTCCGCTTGCTCCTCCGGAAAGGGTCCAGTTAGCGCCTCCGTCGGTCGAACGGTATACACCGCTGCTGGTGGCAGCCAGGAAGATGGAAGAGCTGGTCGGATGTTGGATGATCTTTCCCACTGTTTTATTTCCCATGCCAGTGCTCGAAGCCGACCAGGTCATCCCTCCGTCGAGGCTTTTAAAGACACCCAGCCCGGGAGCATCTCCAAAATCCCGGTCGCCGCTTCCGATCAGGATCTTGGATGAATTGCTGTAATCCACCACAATGGCCGAAACGCCCAGGGTGGGGAGAGTATCGGTGGTGGTGATCCAGTTGAGGCCATTGTCAGTGGATTTCCAGAAGCCACCTGAAGGGGAGCCGACAAACAGGGTATTGGCATTGGTCGGATGAAAGGCTATGACATTCAGGCGGCCAAGGCCCTCGTATCCCGGAGGTCCGGGAGCAGGAATCTGCGAAGGACCATAGGAGATCCAGTTTCCGCTTACCGATTTGGGATTATCCATGAACGCTTCATAAGCCTTTAGTACCTGATCCGGAGCCGGCCTGGTCCCATCGGGCGCTACCCGGCTCTGCATCATATACTCCCAGCGTTTGAATACTTTCCAGCCGCAGCTCCGGGTAACCGGACGGTTCTCCCAGTAGAGGTTAAAAGCCCGCTGTACCTGGAAAAAATTTATCGTCGGATCCTGCACCATTTCGATCCAGTAAGGATAATTTGCCGTATCATTGGCTGCGAACCGTGATCCGTTTTGTTGCTGGGCAAAAGAGAATGAACTCAGTGCTAAGGCAAGCAGCAACAGGGAAAGGAATTTTTTCATGGCAATGGTTTTAATAGCAATGTAACAAAGATACATTTAAATATGGCCTCCGGGCATAGCTATTCAAAAAAAGAAGTAATCCTGTCCGGTTACCGGTCGATCACGATGCGGATGATGGAGATCCCCCGGGTCCCTTCCACCTTGAGGTGATAGATACCTTTGGGCAGTGAGGAGAGATCGACCGTCTTGGTCAGGTTGTGGAAGACAGCTACATTGCCTTCGGTGTACACCTGGGTGCCGAGTATATTGAAAATCTTGATGCTGACCACACTCTGTTCGCTGGTATTCAGCACCAGGTTAAATTTCCCTGCATTCGGGTTCGGGTACACGCTGATGTTGTATGCATTGAACTCGTTGATACCGAGGGTGTTTTTTACAGTCACCACGTTGGCAGCAGAGTACAATCCGGTACATTCATCCGATTGCCCGGCAACCGTAATGCTGGCAGTTCCCCTGAAATCGGGGTTCCAGGTAACGGTAGCCACGGTGCCTTCTGCGTTGGCCGGAGCAATCGAACCGGCATTATCCGGATCCAGCATCCAGTCGTATCCGATGGCACCGGTAACCGGAGCTATTTCATAATCGCTGGTGGTCACATCCTTCAGATCCACCACATCCGGTCCGGCTGGCGGGTCGATAGGTGCAGGAAGCACTTCCATCACGTTCAGGGAGAGGAGAATGGAAATGAGTCCGGTTCCACAGTCGTTGACCCCACTTACACCCAGTGTGGCGGGACCGAAGAAGGTTTCCGACAGGTTCAGGGTGACTTCCGTACCGGCACCTTCAAGGGTACCTGCTTCAGCAGGATCAAGGGTCCATTGATAGGAGGTGGCTTGCGGAGCCCCTTCAGTGGTAAAGATAGTTCCAGCTGAGGCCTGACAAAGGGTGGTATCCCCCTCCGGAGGAGAGGCCTGATCCGGCGCGCTTCCGATGACAATGTCCTTGGAATAAGCCACCGTGCAACCCCCGTTGTTCGTTGCAAGCAGGGTAACCGTAAATGTACCTGCATCCTTGTAGGAATGTGTCGGATTTTGCAGGGCGGAGGTGTTGTTCGTTCCGGAAGCCGGATCCCCGAAATTCCAGTCCCATCCGGTAATGGTCCCTCCGTTGGGATCCGTCAGATCGGTAAATTCCACCGGTGTATTCTCACAGAGCGGAGCCTCTTCAAAATAGACGGCCGGAGTATGGAAGACCTGGATATAATCTGTTTTGGTCTCGGTGGAGTTATCTACCCCTTTGGTTACCGTCAGGGTTACCGAAAATGCTCCCACCGTGTTGTACTGGATATTGGACGGATTCTGCTCGGTGGAGGTGGAGGGGGTCCCTCCTTCAAAGGTCCACTCCCATGCTTCCGGACTCCCACCGGAAAGATCGGTAAAACCGATGACCGTACTGTCGCAGAACTGGGTTTCGCTGGCCACAAAATCGGCGATCAGGATATCGTCCGTCACAGGTACCAGGTCCTCATAACGGAAGCAGTTTCTCATGGTTACAACCACTTTAATAATGGTACCCTCAGGGAGAACCGGAATGGTCATAACAACCGGTGTAGTACCGGCGCCCCAGGCAGTGGCCAGGAGTTCACCGTCGTTGCTCAGGGCGATGAAACTGCTGTCGGTAGCTGTAATGGTGAAGGTGGTGCTGCCATAAGCAATAACGGAATCATGGGTCACATCAAGGGTGGCCGGAACCGTATCATACAGGCAGGAGAAGGCGTCTCCGAAGTGGTGGAAAAGCCTGTAGGTTATCGGTTTCACGTCATTGTAACCAGGGGGTTGCCAATTAGATGCTTGTAGAAAATACTTTCCGGCTGCGACACCGAAAGCCGGCAAAATGCCGCGAAGAGCTACCGCGGAAGGCTTGGCAGGCATGAAATCAGGCCACAGGTAGTCAATCATTCCCCATACAAAGATATCATTTACATAGGAGTAGGAGGCTTCGGTCGGGCCGGTAAAACTCAGGGCTCCGGCATTATTTCCACTGCTGGTGTGGCGGTGAAATTTCTCGCCAAAGCATTCGCCTGACGTGTTGAATTTTCCGGTCTGGCAGTTGATGGAAAATACATGAATCAATTTATTGTTTGATAACTGACTGATATTGCTATTACTGTAACTTGGTTCGCCCCATCCCGTAACAAGTCCGTGATCCCGGTGTTGGATGAAAAAGGCGCCGGCGTTGATCGCACTGGTGATCTGGGAAGCATTACCGCCTGTCCAGCCGCCTAATTCTGCCGGAGTGGCAGGGATGTACCCCAATCCATTCGGGCCAAAATAGTTCACAACTGTGTTTGTGTTGGGTGCAGTCGACCAGACGCTCCCGGGCGTACCCTCATAGATCGCATTGATACGGTTGGGTTGACGACCTTTCACATGCTTAAAATAACCGCCCACAATTTCCGAGCAAAGCTGGAACCACCGCTCGGTCTGCCATCCCAGGGCAGTGATCGGGTGATTATAGAAGGCAGTATCCGTTTCCGGAGTTCTTTCGTAACTCAGAAATTTGGTGATGAAGGTATTCAACTGGGCGTCGTTATTGGCAGTCATCCGCGCGAAAATGACATCGGGCAGTAAATCGCCGGTCACATCCGAAAATCCGTTATCGGTAATGTATGGATTATAACCGTTCGGATGATCATTCCGGACTTCGGAGGTGATATTCGTGGAACCGTCTGAGCCATAATCACCCATCAGGAGGCAGGCAACCGGAGGCATGTTCCATGTATTATAGGCGTTGTTTATAAAGTTTTCAATTGCATCGGCCGTATTGCCCCCTATTTCGTCAATAGTGAATACGTGGGTCAGAATACCCTGTTCGTTCCGGAAACGGGCGATGGAATCGGCCCATCGTATGAAATCGTCACCGGTCGGGGAGATGATGATGTATTCACACTCATCATTTCTGGAATTGTCCTGAAGGTACTGGGTCATCCTGGCACCATAATCAATTTGGGGCAGAGTAGAGTAGTTGAGCAACACGTCAGACAGCAATCCATCCCAATACTGGCTGCGAAGCCGGTCGTCGCCGTATACACCGGTCCCTCCTTCGCAATCAATGGCAATTCTCAGATCCCGGTATACAATCAGATCTTTGGTCACAGGATTATACTGGAACGGAGTTATCCCCAGGATCACCGCATCAGCACCCCGGATGTGAACCACGTCAGAGAGGGTGACCGGAGATACCGGGTAAAGGGCATCTTTTCCGTATATGTTCATATTTCTAATGTACTGCAACGGGTTGTCGTCAATATCTGTCGGGATGACCGGAGCCGGGATGATCTCCACATGATGGATCACCTCCGTCTGCTGACTGATGATCCTGAGGCTGGGTGCCGAACCTTGCGGGATGGCGATGTACTGGCCATGTCCGGGCAGGTTGGGAGCTCCTGGATCGTTGAACAGGAAGTTCCCGGGGAGCATGATATTCTTCAGTACCTCTCCGTTAACCGTCTGGTCATCAAGGGCAAAAAAGGGAACAGAGTAAACCACCTCGATGGCGGACGATCCTGCTGCCACCAGGTTAAACCCGGCGTTCCCCCATGATTCTGAATAAGTGAACTGTTGTGCCTGGATACCGAAAAGGACCGCAAGCATCAGGGAGAATAATACCGCAATTTGTTTCATGACATTATTGATTGGTTTCGTAATAGGTGTTTAGTAACGGACAAAAATAAAAATTTTCAGTTAATGTGGGTATTAATGTATCATCAGTTTCGTGGATTTTACACCTGAAACTGTCTCTACACTGACCAGGTAGACCCCTGATTTCAGACCTGTAAGATCCAGCCGACAACGGCTTGTGTTGCCCTGGCAATCCGTGAACCTGGAATGGAGAACCGCCTGGCCAAGTGTATTGAAAAGGGTTATTTCCGCATGCAGTGCAAGCTGTCCATGAACACTCACCAGGGTATGGTCGCTGGCGGGATTGGGAAACAGGCTGACAGAAGTTTCGGCCTGCAGTTCCGGTGTACCTACATACGGTTCGTCGGTCCAGATCTCCATGGCAGGATCCCCGAACACATTACAGCAGTAAAAGCACCAGCGAAGAGCCCCCGGTTCCCACTGGCCGGGTGCAGTGACCCATGGAGCCGTTTTGATCTTGGAGATCATCTGGGTCTCTCCGATCCGTTTGTAAGAGACGGTATCGTTGTACAGGGCGCTTACAAATTCCCGGTTCAGGTGTTCGGAGGGTCCTTCGGTTTGTCCTTCATTGAACCAGCCATACCGGGAATTAAAGACCCCGCCGGCCAGAAAATTTTCGATGGTGACGGCCTTTTCAGCGATGCAGTCGTCCACGTCGAAAGCCCCACTCAGACATCCCTGCGTATAGAGGAGGGTGTAGTTGTGGTCCACTCCGTTGATCTGAGAAAAGTTCTGGTTGGTGATATCCCAGATATAGAGGCGCATCATGTACATATCATTGCTGTGCCCCAGGTGATGAATGAATGATTTTCCCTGGTTGATCTCGTTCAGAAGGGTATTGGGATCCCAGTTGAAGATGTTGCCCGGGGAGACGAGAGAATCGTATAATTTGACGATCGTATTTTCATCAGAAGGGATACCGTGAGTAAAGTATCCGTTGGCGGTCTGATCATCGATCAACAGGTCCATGAAATCACCTCCGAAAGTCATCGGGTTGTCCCAGAGATGTTCCCCTACCAGCAAAGGTTGCTGTAACTCCCCGAGTACCGGGTTATCCTGATAGGAGAGACTCTTATGGATCATGTTTTGCAATTCAGTTTCTGTACTGAAAGGAAACCTGGTTACGGCAATATCGGGGAGCAGGTCATCCTCACCCGGCTCTCCCCAGAGGTTATTGCCGTTATCGTTCCAGGTTCCGTCAAGAGCCGAATAGTAGAGATCCGCGGGGATATTGGAATCCTCGTATTGGGAAGAGGACTGAACCTGACAGTAAAAACCCCGGTAAGGGACCAGTTCGATATCCCCTCCAAGCAGAATGAACTCTACCCCGTTTGTCTGGTACTCCTGGATGATGAAGTTCCGGATCTGCTCCTGAAGATCCTGACCGGTCATGGTACTGCCGATGGTCTGAGTGGTTACCACCTGGCAGAGCATCCCTTTATTCTGATAATGGTCAATCAGGGTCTGGAATGAGTTGCTGAAGGCCTGGGATGTGATGATCAGAATCTGATAATCGCTCTTCAGGGGAAAGTGATCAGGGTAACCAGAAGCCATTTCCGGATTCTGAGCCAGTGACCTCACTCGTTCGGCAACCTGAGGGGATGTAACGAGGTTTTGAAGGGCACGGGTTGCCCGTGGATCCGGGGCGACGGAAACCCTAACCGTTACGTGGTGGTACAATGAGAGTTTTCCTGTGAGAGGTGTGTAGGTAACCGGAGTAAAAGAGCAAAGGGCAAAAGCGTAGCCATTGAGAAACTGAGTGGTCAAGTGGCCGGCGGGATTTTCCGGATAGGGGGTATTCAACTCATAGATACGGCGTTCCTCAATAAATGTGCCTGATTCTCCCTGCGAGAGGGGGCGGACATTTTGCTGGGGATAAAGCCGGTAAGTACCGGGAATCGAAACTTCCCCTTCCCTGACGATCTCAATGGAAGTAGCTGAAAACCCCGGGGGGAGTAACAGAGTAATCGTCCGGTAGGGGAGAACCGGTTCACCGGGCAACCCGCTCAGCTGGGTTTCAGGAAGGGTGAGGAGTTGGTAGCTGCCGGTTTGCGAAAGCTGATAATCAGAAAAATGGAAAGTTTTTTCGATCACCTGTGAAAACAGGAAAGAGGTCGCAAAGAAAGCGAGTCCAAAGAGAATAAATTTTTTCATAGACACAAGATAGGGTTCATGCTGGAACGGGATTATCATTTAAATATAAAGACAACCGACCGCATAATTTGGTTGTCTGCAAAGATACAAATTCAAGGAAAAAGAAAAAGAGGATGCAACAACTTGCTCATCCTCTTTTTACTAAATTATGTATCGCAACGGATTATCGCGTAATCAGCAGTTTCTGAATCGTTTTTTCAGAACCGGTACGAATCACAACGAAATAGATCCCATTGTTCAGGTTCAGGTTGAAGTTTTTCAGAAGTTTCCCGTTCACCTGAATGCCTTTTTCTTCATAAACCGACGTGCCGAGCGTATTGACAACCTGGATATCGACGGTCGATTTCCTCGGAGCATTCAGTTCCAGCATAAAATTCCCGTTACTCGGATTGGGATAAACAGAAGCGTTTATGGTGCCGGGTTGATCATTAACTCCCAAACACTCATCAAAGAAGATGGTATGGGTTCCGGTGCTTTCGCAACCGCCGGCAGAGGTCACGGTAACGGTGAAGGTATGAGCGCCCAATCCGAGATTACCGGCGTCAACAGTAATGGAAGGAGTGGTAGCTCCACCTGGTTCCCAGAGATAGGAATCAGCTATCGGATCGGTTGCATCCAGGGTGATAGGCTGATACCAGCAGGTGGTGTCGGACGGGGAACTGTTGATATTGCCAGAGGGCCCTACCATGATATACATCTCTTTCACAAGGGTTTCAACCTGGCCGCCACGGTCAACAATCAGAGTCACATCATGTGCTCCGCAATCGGTGTAGAAGGTGGTCGGATTTTTAACGGTGGAAGTTTCAGGATTGGCTCCGGGGAAGTGCCATTCATAGGTCTCCGGAACACCGATATAACCTCCGGATGTTTCGTTTGTGAAGGTCACCTGGCTGTATTTGTCCACCTGTGTTGCACTGGCTGTAAAACCAGGAGTCAGATCAATGACTCCTCTTTTGATGGTTTGATAGACTTGCCATCTTTTTACAGGATAGGGTCCGGGGATGTTGCCTTGTCCCGGGGTCTTATTCTGAAGTATTGCAATGAATTCGCAGTCTTCAACAGGAAGGGCAGCATCCATTGTAAAGCTCAGGTCGACCGTTTGTACATCGCCGGAAGCGAAACTGACGGAAGTTCCGTTCTGATCCGGAACCATCAGCTGGTTGACATGTTCGAGGTGGGTTTGTCCCTGCCAGTTGTACTGAATGTTCGATTGGGTAACAAAGAAGTAGAGGACGATATTGGTAGCTGAGAACGTGTCGACTTTGGTCATCTGAATCGTTACATTGTAATCGCCATCTGTCTCTTCAACAGCCATGGTCATTTCAACAGGCGAGGTAAGGGCAATACAGTTGTTGTACTTGGGGAGGTAATTCCCATACATGGATTGGGTATGATTCCCGCCCACCAAAGATTCTATCCCATCAAAGGCTGCAGTAGGATAGCCAGGGACTGCGTACATAGTGTTCCTTGCCAGGGAATAGACATTTTTATACGGATCGGGGCCACTACCACCATGGTTCTCGACCACGGCAACCCTCTTTCCGTTTTCCAGAAGGTCATCTGCTCCCATGGCGGCACCCGGACAGTACTGACACCAGGTCCCTGTGCCAATCTCAAGCACAACCATTTCTCTTGGTACACCCTGCGCAATGATAGCTGACACTGTCAGCAGAGACAGGACAAAAAGGAAAATTTTTTTCATAGAGTTAAATTTTTAGGTGTTCGGATGAATGAATGAAAGCACAAAAATATATAAAAAACTAATTCTATTGATAAAAGGATAAATATTTACTGGTTAAGTGCATGGAGCGCAAACGCATAGGCCCCAATGGAAACCGCCCTGGAGGTTCCCAGGCGGGAGATCCCCACCCCGATTTTTTTCACCGGATGATAGATTACTTCCCGGTTGGTGAAGGGCACCGCGGTATGGAGCGTATCCGCATGATAGAATTCCTGCCGCTGACCGGGATCTTCCAGGTCAAAGGTTTTCACTTCAAGCCGGTCCAGGGATTCCCCTGAGAGGGTATTGAACGGTTGGTTCATCTCCGCCACCAGGTCGTTCAGGAATAGCGGGTAAGCGTTGGACAGTCCTCCCCCGATCGCAATCAAGCCATCCACCAGTGTACTGGCATTTGCCAGGGCATCTCCGGCCACCACGGCAAATGCATGAAATGCCGATTTAGCGGCATCCCGGTTCCCTTTCCGCGTTCCCATACCGATCTCGAAAATCTCTTTCGGTTCGGGGCAGCTCCTCAGGTTGATCCCGGCATAATTGGCATATTCCCGGCGAACGCCCCGGATGCTGACGCTCTCTTCGGCATCGTAGTTTTTAAAGGTTCGGTTACGGGTCCGGTTGATCTCCCCTCCGGCCGAATTATCACCCAGGAAAAGCTCCCCCCGGCTGACGATCCCTCCCCCGAAACCGGTTCCAAAGGTAACCCCCAGGAGGTTGTGATACCGCTTCGGATTTCCGGACTCTTCCAGTTTTTGATTGACCTCCGGCAACAGGCCGGCAATCGCTTCACCGTAAGCAAAGAGGTCCCCGTCGTTGTTGATGTAGACCGGGATCCGGAAATGCTCCTCCAGCATAGGTCCCAGGGCAACCCCACCACGGAAAAGCGGCAGGTTCTGCAGGTCGCCGATGATGCCGTTCACATAATCTGCCGGACCGGGGAAAGCAAAGCTGATGGCTGCAGGTTCCTTCGTTAACTGGGATTTTACCTCTTCAAAACCCCGGATTATATTTTTGAGGATCGTTTCCAGGGACCTGCCCGAAGCCGTGATCGATACCGGTAAAACGATCTCTTCGTTCGCCCGTACGGCGTTAAAAACAAAATTGGTCCCCCCGGCGTCCAGGGTGAGAACTGTGCGGGGATCGGTGGTGCAGTGGTGCGGTGGTGCAGTGGTGGAGTGGTGGAGTG
>QYQJ01000157.1 GCA_007280875.1 Bacteroidota bacterium | reverse complement strand
TTCCAGCTCTATGTAGAGGCCCTGTTCATCCAGTTCCTTCCCGTTCCTCGGATAGAGTTCATCACGAAACAGATCGTGGAAATTCCAGGAATGATCCGGAATCTCTTTAAAGGGCAGAGACAACCGGCATTGACTCCGGCAGGGAGCGTAATTCACCACCAGCAGCAGGCTGGAATCTTCGCTGCACCAGGAGAAGGATATTACGTTCTCACAGGTAGGGTTGTTCTCCCAGGCTGGAAGAGGCTCAAGTAGTTGCCAGTCGCCGGAATGGAAAACGGATCGCTTCAGCAGGGAGAAGAGTTGAGCATAGAAAACTTCTGTCAGAACATCCGTTTGTTCTTCCGGAGCACGCCCAAGGTGCGGGGAGATCTTTACCCTCCGTCCCTGGCATTCTCCCTGGTGAAAAAACTTCAATCCGGGTGTCAGAAACGTGAGGATGGCTGCTGCCTGATGCTGATCCCAGGGAAAAACGGAAGCGGCACGTGGCTCATCATGATTCTCCAGGAACCGGGCAAGCTTTTCCTGGTAATCCAGACCGGCTTTCAGATGATCTCTTATGGGCTTTGCTTCTCCGGCCCGAAGCCTGTCGTAAAGCCGTTTATCATAGGTGAAATCGAACCCCTGCTGCTGCATGACATACTCCATATCCCAGTACACCTCTCCCATCAGGAGAAAACCCGGATGTGTCTCTTTTACACGACAGATCGCATCCGGCCAGAAGGGTTCTATACCGATCCCCCAGGTCCGGCTGAATACTTCCGGCAGTAACAGCATGGCCATGTCGCACCTTACCCCATCGCATTGCGAGGCAATTTGCAGCAACTGCTCTTTCATAGCCTCCTGCAGGTGCGGGTTTCCGTAATTCAGCTGAACAGTGTCGGGCCAGCCGGAAAAATAGGGATCACGGCCATGGGCGAGAATCAGTTCATCGTGTTTCCGTCGCACCCAGGAGTAGTTTTCCGGAGCACGGTCAAGATCCGCTTCGTTCCCCGTGATGAAGTAGTCGGGATGGTCCTGCACCCAGGGGTGGTCGGGGGCCATGTGATTCGGGACAAAATCGAGCATGAGCTTCATTCCGAAGCCGGCAATCCGTTGCCTGAACCGTTTCAGGGCTTTCGTTCTTCCGATTGAATCGGCCACATTATATCCTGTTATCGCAAAACCCGAACCGATGATGTCAGATTCCTCCAGATCGTCGAGGGTCTCTTCAAATTCTCTTCTCCAATGAGGGTTGGTTCTGGAGATCTGCTTGCCCGCATCTCCCGTTTGCCACGCGCTCAGCAGATAGATCCAGCCGAATCCGGCCTCCGACCAGCCTGTCAGCTCCTCATCAGGGATATCACCGAGGGTAACTTTTCGATTCAATTTCCGGGAGAGCTCAGTAAGCAGCACGCGGATGTTGACCTGGAGGAGGGTGGGATTTTTATGCAGTTTGCAATTCGCTTTTCGCAATTCGTTTTTCGTCATTCGTAATTCGTAATTCGTAATTAAAGAAGCATTTCCTTCGCCTTCTCCACTGCCTCCACCAGCCGGTCAACCTCCTCTTTGGTGTTGTAAAAAGCAAAAGAGGCGCGGATGGTGCCGGGGATCTTCAGGTATTCCATCAGGGGCATGGCACAGTGGTGACCGGTACGTACCGCCACTCCCATTTTATCGATGATCATGCCGGCATCGTAAGGATGGATCGTATCAAGCAGAAACGAGATGAGGCTGGCTTTGTGCGGAGCGGTTCCAAAAATCTTCAGTCCTCCGATCCCCAGGAGGTGTCGGGTAGCATAGTCGAGCAGCTCCTGTTCACAGGCTTCGATCCGGTCCATCCCGATTTCACGGAGGTACCTGATTGCAGCATGAAGCCCCATCGCCCCCTCCACGTTGGGAGTTCCGGCTTCAAACTTAAAGGGCAGTTCGTTAAAGGTGGTGTGGGTGAAATAGACATCCCTGATCATCTCACCTCCCATCTGGTATGGAGGCAACTCTTCCAGCCAGTGTTCCTTTCCATACAGGACGCCAATACCCATGGGGGCATACATCTTGTGCCCACTGAAGCAGTAAAAATCGGCATCCAGCTCCTGCACGTCAACAGCCGAATGAGCTACTGCCTGAGCTCCGTCAATCAGTACAGGAATTCCGTGCTGATGGGCCACGGCAATGATCTCCTTCACCGGATTGATCGTCCCAAGCACATTGGAAATGTGGGTAAGGGCAACCAGGCGGGTCTTTTCAGTGATCAACTCACAAAAGCCAGGAATATCGAGCGAACCATCTTCAAGCAGAGGGATGAATCTGAGGGTAGCTTTCCTCTCCAGGCACATCTGCTGCCAGGGAACAAAATTGGAGTGATGTTCCATCACCGAGATGATCACTTCATCCCCTTCCGACAGAAACTTCTTTCCGAAGGAATCAGCTACCAGGTTGATCGATTCCGTAGTACCCCGGGTAAAAATGATCTCATGGGAATGCCGGGCATGGATGAAATCGCGTATCACGGATCGCGTATCCTCATAAGCCTCCGTTGCCTTCACGCTCAGGTAATGCACCCCCCGGTGGATGTTACAATTCTCCTTTTCATAATAATCCGTAATGGCCTGAATCACCTGCTTCGGTTTCTGGGTGGTGGCAGCGTTGTCGAAATAGACAAGAGGCCTGTTGTAAACCTTTGTGGAAAGGATCGGGAAATCTGAGCGAACCTTTGATTGCCATGAATTGCTCATGAATTGCACATTAATTGCACATGAATTACACTATTTCGCTACCTCGCTACTTCGCTACCTCGCTTCTCGCTTCTATATTTTGCTGACATCAATCTTGAACTCCACCGGATTTTCCGGCGTACTACAGTGGAGAACGCATTGCTCGCAAATCTGCAGCTCGCCCTGCAGGCGTTTTTTTACCATGTCCTCGATCCGGAAGCGCAGGGGCTCGATGGCGATCTTGCTTACCACCTCATCGGCGAAGGCAAACATCAGCAACATCCGTGCATTGTCTTCCCCGATTCCCCGTTGGCGCAGATAAAACATGGCATCCGGGTCCAGCTGGCCGGTAGTTGAGCCGTGGGAACACTTCACATCGTCGTTGTAGACTCCAGGAAAGGCTTCGAATTGATCCGGGCAGTATCGGTCAGCAGCAGGTTCCGGTTGTTCTGATAGGCATTGGTCCGGCAGGCATCCCGCCTGACCAGGATATGGCCGTTGAATACCCCGGATGCCTGCTCGTCCAGAATCCCTTTGAACAATTCGCTGCTGGTACAATCGGGGGAGGCATGATCCACGGCTATATAATTATCGACATGCTGTTTGCGGTCCATCAGGTAGATCCCGTAAATGTTGGTGTGTCCGAAGGGACCGTTGAACCGTACATAGGTGTTGTTCCGGAGGAGTCCCCCATTGAGTGCCAGGTAATGCGACTCGAGCCTGGACTCCCGTTCCAGGTGAAACCAGGTCGAACTCACCAGCGTGGAGTCATTGTTAAGATTCTGGAGTTTATAGTGATCCAGGAAAGCCCCATCGCTCAAGACAATCTCTGTCACCATATTGGAAAAAGAGGGCTGATGATCGTATGAGTCATCGCAGTGTACCATGGTCAGCTGGGCTTCCTTCCCCAGGATGATGAGGTTCCTCGACTGGATGAAGATGTTCTCCGGATGCTGGATCACATTGACAAGCTGTACCGGTCGCTCATTTTTCACTCCATCGGGGATGTAGATAAAAGCGCCATCGGTTGCGAATGCAGCGTTGAGGGCGGCAAAGCCGTTGTGTTCCAGATCGGCATACCTCCCCAGGTGAGGCTCTACCAGGTGCGGGTATTTCTTCATGGCTTCCGCCAGACTCCCGATGATCATGCCGTTGCCCAGCTCCATCAGCGGCACATCCCGGGAGACGAACCAGCCGTTCAGCTGGCCGATGACCGCCGTATCGAGGTGTGGGATGTTGCAGCGGAATACCTTCTGAAAATCATCCTCCATAACGGGCTGAAGGGGATAATCATAGCTGCGCTCAAAGCTCTCCGAAAGATCCGTATTTCGCCAATCTTCCATCTTCAGATCAGGGAACCCAAGTTTGCTGAACGACTTCATTGCCTTTTCCCGTTGCTGACGAATCATCGGGGGATCGTGAGCCGTCAGTTGGAAGTGCGAATGATCATACAGCTCCCCCAGCCATTCCGGGGTTATATGGTGCAGGTTGACCGGTTCCATCAGTTTTCTTTTTTGATCCAGTCATACCCCTTCTCTTCCAGCTCTATCGCGAGCTCCTTCCCTCCCGATTTCACGATTCGCCCTTCGTACAGCACATGTACAAAGTCGGGGATGATGTAGTCGAGCAACCGCTGGTAGTGGGTGATTACCACAAACGCATTCTCCGGAGTCCGGAGTTTATTTACGCCATTGGCCACCACGCGCAGGGCATCGATATCCAGTCCCGAATCGGTTTCGTCCAGGATAGCCAGGGTGGGTTCCAGCATGGCCATCTGGAAGATTTCGTTCCGTTTCTTCTCTCCTCCTGAAAAGCCTTCGTTCACACTCCGGTTGGTGAGGTTTGAGGTGATCTCCACCAGTTTCTTCCTCTCTTCCATCATCTTCAGAAACTCGCCTGCCGGCAAGGGATCAATGCCACGGTATTTGCGGATCTCGTTTACGGCCGTACGCATGAAGTTGGTGATGCTCACCCCGGGGATCTCTACCGGATACTGGAATCCGAGGAAGATCCCTTCCCGGGCGCGCTCTTCCACCGACAGCTCCATCAGGTTCTTTCCGCGGAAGAGGATCTCCCCTTCCGTCACCTCAAAGACATCGCGTCCGGCGATAACGGACGCCAGGGTTGATTTCCCCGTCCCGTTAGGCCCCATGATGGCGTGTATTTCTCCCTCGTTCACCTCGAGGTTGATCCCTCTCAGGATCTCTTTCCCGTGGATGGAGGCGTGCAGGTTGGTTATTTTCAGTAGCATAGATGGTTTGTTTGAAGGGGACGCGGCATGCCGCGTCTTTACTTTGTCATCCGACGTTCCCCTCCAGGCTGATGGAGAGCAGTTTTTGCGCTTCCACGGCAAACTCCATGGGAAGCTGTTTGAGTACCTCTTTGGCGTAACCGTTGACGATGAGGCCAACGGCGCTTTCGGTGTCAATTCACCGCTGCTGGCAGTAGAAAAGCTGGTCTTCCGATATCTTGGAAGTAGTTGCTTCGTGTTCGACGATGGAGGATTTGTTCTCGGTCCTTATATACGGAAATGTATGCGCTCCGCACTTATCGCCCAGCAGGAGGGAGTCGCACTGACTGTAATTTCTTGCATGAAGGGCATTCTTCGAGATCCGCACAAGCCCACGATACGAGTTGTTGCTCCGGCCGGCGGAGATCCCCTTGGAGATAATTGTGCTTTTGGTATTCCTTCCCAGATGGAGCATCTTGGTGCCGGTATCGGCCTGCTGGTAATTGTTGGTCACCGCCACGGAATAAAACTCACCGACAGAATGATCGCCAAGCAGAATGCAACTGGGGTATTTCCAGGTGATGGCCGAGCCGGTTTCCACCTGTGTCCAGGAAATCTTGGCATTACTCCCTTTACAGATCCCCCGTTTGGTAACGAAGTTATAGATTCCTCCTTTCCCGTTCTTATCCCCGGGATACCAGTTTTGAACGGTAGAATATTTGACTTCGGCATCCTTGAGGGCAATAATCTCCACCACGGCTGCATGCAGTTGATTCTCGTCGCGCTGCGGGGCCGTACATCCCTCCATGTAACTGACATAAGCCCCTTCGTCGGCCACTATCAGGGTCCGCTCAAACTGACCCGTATTGGCAGCATTGATCCGGAAATAAGTAGAGAGTTCCACCGGACAGCGGACCCCTCTGGGAATGTAACAGAAGGAGCCGTCGCTGAAGACCGCCGAGTTGAGTGCGGCGAAGAAATTGTCAGTGAACGGAACCACCGATCCCATATACTGTTTCACCAGGTCGGGATGGTGCAACACCGCTTCACTGAAGGAACAGAAGATGATCCCGTGTTTGGCAAGTGTTTCGGAAAAGGTGGTCTTCACCGACACGCTATCCATCACCGCATCCACGGCCACGCCAGCGAGTTTCTTTTGCTCTTCCAGGGAGATGCCGAGTTTATTGAAGGTATCGAGTAATTCCGGATCCACTTCTTCCAGGTTTTTCAGCTCTTTCTTTTTTTTTGGAGCTGCATAGTAGATGATATCCTGGTAATCGATGGGCGGGATGGTCAGATGAGGCCAGGTGGGCATTTTCATCTTGAGCCAGTGGCGGTAAGCTTTTAACCTGAATTCCAGCATGAATTCCGGTTCGTTTTTCTTTGCGGAAATATAACGGATCGTATCTTCGTTCAACCCTTTCGGGGCATATTCTGTTTCGATATCAGTATAAAAACCGTATTTGTATTCACCGGTCGTATAGGCGTCAAGGAATTGGTTGTTATCAGATCCCATGGAGCAGGAATTTACAGCAAATCTAGTTATTTTTTACTGCAAATATACATTAATTTAGGTATTGAAATACCTTTTTGTGGAAATAATTTCAGGTGACCAGGTCACCCGGTCACTCGGTCTCCTGTCCACTTAGTACCGGTTATACGACCTGATCTTTTCCACCGGCTTCCGGATCTTTTTCCTGAGTGCATAGGTGGCCTGATAGCCCAGAGAGATGATCAGTTCCGCACGCTTTTTCACAGGGATGCCCAGAAGTTCCTTCACTTTTTTTTCGTCGAACCAGCCCATGATGCAGGCGCCTAATCCTTCCGAGGTAGCCTGCAGGCAGAAAT
>QYQJ01000071.1 GCA_007280875.1 Bacteroidota bacterium | reverse complement strand
GGGCCGGAAGGCATAATCATGATGGGAAACAGCAGCGAAATTCCCACTGCCCCCGAGTGTGCCGCCAATACCATACCGTCCAACCTGCTGCCAATCAAAATAACCGGTCGGCTGATATTTTTTACCAAGCCAGGCAAATGTTCCCCCAAGTAAAACCATGTCCGCGTCATTTGGAAAAACTTCGATGGTATTACTGTAACACCCACTTCCTGCAAATGGATCATAGGTCGGATTGGGAGGGAAAATTAACGACCATGTAACACCTTTATCTGCAGTACGGTAAACACCCAGGAGGTTACGAGCGGCATCAGCAATACTAGCGTAAATTATATCAGGATTTGATGGAGCGATAGCCAGGGAGGTCCAATATGCATTATTGTTAGGTAGCATGTTTGGTGCCCCGGTTGAAACGTCGACAATATTATCCAGGTTGCCTCCAGGGGCAATGTAAACGTGATGAACCCCATACTGGTCATTAACGAACGCAACGGTGCCGTCGGAGCCAACAACTACCTCTTCTGTAGAGCTTGGCAATACTAATGTCCAATCATCTCCATTATCAGAGTAAAAAAGACCCATATTTGTGCCTGCAAAAAGTCTTCCGCTAGTGGGATCACAAGCAAGTTTTAAAACAAAGGCCCAGTTAGAAGTCGGATCATTCAGAATAGGTTGCGTGCCCGGAACCGGTGTGAAATTCATACCATCAGTCGATCGGTAGAGACCAGTACCCATAAACTCTCCCGAAAAACAATAAAACTCACCTGTCCCAACGTACAAAGTTCCAGTAGGAGTCTGCGTCATGGCTGAAACCCGCAAAATCTCAGTAGAACCCTGATTCAATGCATACCATGTCAGGCCCTTATTGATCGATTTGAATACGCCTCCGGTAACACCGCCCGTGTACATGGTAAGTCCATCAGGATCTTGGTTATCAAACAGAACGACACGGGAGCGACCGGCAAAATTGGTTGGTCCTGCGAGGATCCAGTTGAGACCTAAAGCCGGAACTGATTTATGCTGCAACAGAGAGAGCTGATGCCTGGCTGCCAGCACATCGGCAGGGTCGATCGTGCCGGTAAACTGGTTGCTCCGGATCTGTTGCATCCGCACATCAAAGATCTGACCGTGTGGATTATTGTCCGGAACGGCAGCCAACACAGGTTCAGGAAATAAGAAGCAAAAGAATCCGAAAAATAACACGAACAAGCCAAATGGTAAAAGTATGTTTTTCATATCCCTGGTTTTAGTTAGTTGATGTGTGGACAAATATAGTTTAAAAAGTTAATTCTGCAAAAAAAATTTGTCTAGGAACTCCCGGAGATGGTCGATGAAATCGTCTTTCAGATCTCTTCCAGCGCTTCATCAGGGAGCCAGCCTACGCTTCCGTTGGCAATCCGGATCTCGTACCAGGTGCCGATCTGATCGATCAGCTGGACTTTGGTTCCTTCGTGGAGGACAAACAGATCGATGCTCTTTTCATCGGGAGAGCTCTTCACGGTGATGGTTGGATCAAACACAATAGCTTCCCGCAGGGTATTCAGGCGGTGGGTTCCCGAACCTGAGAAAAGTAAGGTGAACAGAGTCAGAATCAGGAAGATGATCCCTCCCCAGAATCCGGTTTTGCGCAGGATAAGCCGACGGGCATAGAGGTATAACAACACGGCCGTCAGCGTGAGGAAAAAGAAGATGATCGTCTGCACTGCCCAACCCCCAACTGGGAACAGGCCGACCAGGCTCTGGTACCAACGTACATAAAACAGGACGGGAAGAGGTTCGATCTTATCGGCAATTTTACTGTTCGCCACATTCAGGTTGAAGCTGATATCTTCGTTCCCCGGGTCCAGTCGCCTGGCCCGTTCGTACCAGAGAATGGCATGCGGATAGTCGTCGAGCTTGAAGTAGGCATTGCCCAGGTTGTAATAGAGTTGAGGCGACTCCCAGCCGGCACCGGTTACCTGCTGGTAGTGTTCAATGGCATCGGTATAAAGGCCTTCGGAATAGGCTTTGTTCCCCTCAGAGATAAGCGTCTGCGGATCCTGGGCTATGCTCATGCCAACCATGAAGCAACAGACAGCCACCAACACGTACCTAAACGTTAAACGCTTTTCGCTGTTCGCTTTTCGCTGTTCGCATTGCCACGTCACTTCGTTCCTCGCAATGACATTTTTCTTCATTCTTAATTCGTAATTCGTAATTCGTAATTCACTTCAGCTCCCGCTCAATCTTCTCTATCGTCTCCATCGCTTTCCCATAGATCTCATCCATTTTCAGTGTCTTGTCGCCGGGGGCAAAACGGGCAAACTCCGTTTCATTCAAGGTACTGACGAACCGGTTCAGGATCTCGTCGCTCACCTGCTTCCCCGTGAGGGCTTCCCGTACCGAATCCATGGAGAGTTCGGCCCGTGGAATCCCGAACTTATCGCTCAGGTAACCCCAGAGAGCCTGGGAGATCTCCTCGTAAAACGGATCCTCTTTCCCGCCTTTCAGGAATTCAGCCGCTTTTTTCAGCCGTTTCCGGGCCACCCGTGTGGCTTTCCTGTTCTTCATCAGCAACACGTCGCTGCGCCGTGCCCGCTGTTTCTTCAGGATAATCAACAAGGTCAGGAAAACCAGGAACGGAATCAGGAGTAACAGAAAATAGGACAGGGAAAAAACGAACTGGCTACCTGCCCGGCTTAAGGGAACAAACTGGCTTTCAATATGCCGGATATCAGTGCCAATGTATTGGATCTCCTCTTTGTTTGATCCGGTGTAAGTGGTTACTCCGGCATCACCGGTTCCTTTCTCCACGGTAAGATTGTATGCCGGAGAGGAGAGCGTTACATACTGCCGTTTGGCCAGGTCAAAGTAGCTGAAGGATACAGGATTGATGGTGAAGTTCCCTGGCTTGCGTGGAATAATCAGATATTCAAACGATTGCATTCCTGTGACTCCGGAGGCAGTGGTTCTGAAATCACTGACCACCTTGGGATCATAGGTCTCAAAATCGGGAGGAAAGGTGACATTCAACTGCTCGATCAACTGGATGTTGCCGGTGCCTGAAACCACGAATTTCAGGGTGGCCGGTTCGTTGGTCTTCAGGGTGGTCCGGTCAATCTCCGAACGAAAGGCAAATGAGCCCACCGCTCCTCCGAAATCGGCCGGTTTGTTTTCCTGAGGCAATGGCTTGACCTGAACGTTCAACGGATTCGATTTCAGCGACTTCTCAACCGTAGCATAAGAAGAAGAGAAGAAACTGTTGTTGAAAAAATCGTCGAAAAACGGATCGCCGGTCCGTTGCCGCGTTTGCCGTTTCACCTGCGCCACACACTCCACCTCCAGCGGATCAATGGTCAGTTTGCCGCTCTTGAGGGGATAGAGTGCGATCTTCCTGATCTCCGCCACTACATATTGTTCCCCGTCGATGGTTTGATTGTACTGAGGAAAGCGTTCATTATCCTTCAGCAGGTTCTGCGACCAGAATCCCTGAAAGGACGACAACTTGCTGATGGAGATCTGAGCGATCGGCACCCGGGTGAAGAGCTTATAAGTGACAATGATCCCTTCTCCCTGTAAGGGCTGGGCGTCACTGACATAGGCTTTCAGAAATACATCATCCGAAGCGACCTGCTCTTCCCCTCCGGTAGTCGTCTGATTTCCTGAGGGGGCTCCCGGCTGACCGGATGGCCGGGTTGCCGCAGCTCCTGCCTGGACTGATATGGTAACCGCATTCGATTGAAACGGTTTGCCATCCACGATCACCGATGCCGCCGGGATCTCAAAGCTCCCTTCCCGTATTGCCTGCAGAATATAGGAGAAGGTATAGGTGATCGACATCGAGGTCCGTCCGTTGATGGAACGGATGCTGGACGTGGTCGAGGTGTTGGGCCCCGTGAGCACCGTAAAACCGTTGATCCGTGGCCCCCTGAAATTGACTCCCTGTGCGTTCAGCGTATAAGTGAGGGTAAAGGTCTCCCCCACGCTCACCACCGGCTTCACCGAAGCGGTAAACTCGGTCTCCTGGGAGAAAAGGTTTGCTGCGCCAGCTGTGAACCAAAATCCAATGAAAACTATTTTTACCACGAAGGACACAAAGGATGACACGAAGGACCACGAAGATGAACCTCCACTTTGTTCGTTCAAACCCTTATGGTCAGCAGCCCGCATCACTCAATACTAATTTCCAATTCTTAATTCTTAATTCGTAATTCGTAATTACAAGTCTACCAGTCCTTCTCAATCCCCACCACCACGACCTTTGCTTGCTGCTTCTTCACCTTCTCCATCGTTTTTTTCTCATCGTTCTTCATCGCTTCCAGCATGCGTTCGGCATCCTCTTTGGAGATCTTGTCCGGCTTGGGCGGAGGTTTCTTCTGGTCCTGTTTATCCTGGTTCTGTTGCTGATCCTGCTGATCCTCCTTTTGTTGATCCTGCTTGTCCTGCTGATCCTTATTTTGCTGGTTCTGCTGCTGTTGCTGCTGCAGTTTCATCCGGGCATACTCCAGGTTGTATTTCGAATCCAGATCATCCGGATTATTCAGCAACGCCTGTTTGTAGGCTTCAATGCTCTTTTCGTATTGCTGAGCCTCCAGCAGGGAGTTCCCCAGGTTGTGAAAGACCTCAGCCTTGTCGGACTTTCCCAGGTTTTTTTCTCCCAGCCCGGAAAAGATCCCGGCCGACTCCTCATAATTTTTCTCTTTGTATACAGCCGTGCCCAGGTTGAATTGACCTTTCATGGATTCCCGGTTGACCTCCAGCGCTTTCCTGTAATCCTTCTCCGCTGCAGAAAAATCGCCCTTTTCAAACAGCCGGTTCCCCTCCCGGAGATACCGGTTCTCCTTCTGGGCGAATCCCGGCAAGGTCATTCCGATCAAAACGATTAGGAGTAATCTGTTCATTCGTAATTCGTAATTCGTAATTCGTAATTAACTAAACGGCCTGACGTGTTTCAACCAAAACGTTTTCCGTTCAAAAATAAACAAATCCAGGATCATTAGAATCAGTGCAATGGCCAGAAAGTACTGAAACTGGTTCTCGAAATCCGAAAACTGTTTGCTCTCAATCTCTGCTTTCTGAATGGCATTGATGTCGTCGAAGATCCGGTTCAGTCCGGTTTCGGAGTTGGTGGCACGAATGTACATCCCTTTTCCGATGGTGGCGATCCGTTGCAACATGGTCTCATCCAGTTTGCTGACGATCGCATTCCCCTCCTTATCCTTCTTGAAGCCCACCAGCATATCCCCGTTGTAGATCGGGATCGGGCCGCCCTCCGGCAGTCCCATTCCGATCGTATAGATGATGATCCCTTTGGAGGCTGCGAGTTCCGCCTGTTCCAATACGTTCCCCTCATGGTCCTCCCCGTCGCTGATGATGACCAGCGCTTTGTTCTTCTTCGACTCCCCGAACGACTGAACAGCCAGATCGATGGCTTCCGCGATGGCGGTTCCCTGGGTGGGGACCATTCCCGGATTGATGGTGGAAACGAAGAGTTTGGCGGCTGCATAATCGGTGGTGATCGGGAGCTGCGTGTAGGCGTGTCCGGCAAAGACCACCACCCCGATCCGGTCTCCCTCCAACTTGTCGATCAACCGGCTGATGGCCTGTTTAGCCCGATCGATGCGGTTGGGTTTGATGTCCTGCGTCAGCATGGAGTTGGACACATCGAGGGCAATGATGATGTCGATCCCTTTGCGTTGCACATTCTCCAGCCGGGAACCGGTCTGAGGCCCCATCAGCACAAAGACCAACAGACCCCAGGCTGCCATCATCAGGATGAACTTCAGGACCAGCTTGGAATCAGCCATGTCAGGCAACAACCGGCCGATCACCGACAGCTCTCCAAACCGTTGCAGTGCCCGCTTCCGCCACACCATGAGCCAGATAAACAGGGCCATGAAGACCGGGATCAGGGCAAGCAGGTAAATGTAATCTATATGAGCGAACCGAAACATTTCAGTCAATTACGAATTAAGGAATATTCCTCAGAACTGTGGTCCTCAGTAACATTTCCAATCCAAACAAGGTCAACGCAATCAATATCAGCGGTATATATTCATCTTTTCTGCGTTTGAATTCGGTGACGTCGATCTTGGACTTTTCCAGTTTATCGATTTCCTGGTAGATCTCCCGCAGCTTGGCATTGCTGGTAGCCCGGAAGTATCGGCCATCCGTCATCCTTGAGATCTCCTGCAGCAGGGGCTCATCAATCTTCACCTCCATGTTCTGGGTTGACATCCCAAAGGGGGTCTGCACCGGATAGGGTGCCATTCCCATGGATCCGACGCCAATGGTATAGATCCGGATGCCGTATAATTTGGCTATCTCAGCTGCCGACCGGGGATCGATCGAGCCCATATTATTCACCCCGTCAGTCAGCAGGATGATCACCTTGCTTACTGCTTTGCTCTCCTTCAGGCGGCTGACAGCGGTAGCCAGTCCGTCGCCCAGGGCCGTTCCGTCTTCGATCATTCCGCTCTTGATATCCTTAAAGAGATTCTTCAGCACCGAGTGGTCGATGGTCAGCGGACACTGGGTAAAACTTTCACCACTGAAGACTACCAGTCCGATCCGGTCGTCCGGACGACCATCGATAAATTCAATCGCCACCTCCTTGGAAGCCTCCAGCCGGTCGGGCCTGAAATCCATGGCCAGCATTGATCCCGAAATGTCCAGGGCAATCACCAGGTCGATCCCTTCCACCGTCACATCCTGCCGGCTCAGGCTGGTCTGAGGCCGGGCCAGGGCCAGGATCATCAGGGCGACAGCCAGCAGCCGGAACACATAGAGTCCGTGGTAGAGGATCACTTTCAGGCTCTTCCGCTTCCCTTCAAACCCCTCGGTGGTGCTTACCTGGAGCTCTGCATGGTTCCGACGGTACCGGAAAAAATACCAGCCCACCAGCACCGGGATGATCAGCAGCAGGAAGAGGAAGCCGGGGTTTGCGAATGTAAGGCCTGTCAGCATGTTTCAGGTTTCTGGTTGGGTTCTGGAACCGCAATGAATTGCGGCTGTACTAAGTTAATTTCGTATTTCGTAATTCGTAATTTATAATTAATTCCTCATTCCTCATTCCCAATTCCTCATTAATGGCTGTTTGATTCACAAACTGTATCCCTCTTTCGAGGCTTTCTTCGTTCTGCTCCGGCAGTGGTTTTTCTTTGGCGAATTTCACCATATCGGCCAGCATCAGCAGCTTGCCCAGTTGGTCCCATACCTCGCGACTGATCTCCGGGAGTTCCAGTAAATCATGCAGGATCTCAGCACTGGTGCTCTCAAGAGCCGGGACAAGGAAGCGATCTTCGATGTATCTTCTCACGATCTCGGTCAGTTCCGAATAGTACTCCTTGATCTTCCCCTGCTGCCATAACTTCTTAATCCGCAGTTTTTCCATCTCCTGCAGGGCGATCTCATGGGGCTTCAACTGCACCCGTTGCCGGAAGCGGAATACCGGTTCTTTCTTCCGTCGTTTGATCAGGTAGTAGACGATGAAAGCGATGATGCCGGCAGCTGCCAGTCCGATCAGGATCCAGGGGAGGATCTCCCTAAAGGTGATGGGAGCCCGATGCGGGCCTTTGATCGGCTTGATCGGTTTGGTGGTATCTACCGCCAGGGTATGGACGGCCAGGAAATGGTGCCTGGTCTCCGCCACGCGGATAGTGGTATCGGGAAGTTCCCGGAAATAGAAGGGAATCGGCGGGATCACATAAAAGCCTGTATCGAACGAAGTGAGCAACAGTCGCTGGGTCAGGGTGGTGGTGGTACCGGTCTCACTCAGCGTAGTGTCGATCCGGTCCCGAAGCAATACATCGATCTTCCCCAAAACGGTATCCGGAATGGATGGCCAGAGGACCTGTACACCAGCGGGTCCGGTAAACTGCAGGGTAAGCCCTACCTGATCACCGATCAGCATGTTGTTGGTATCCAGCGCAGCGGTTGCGACCGGTTCCTGGGCATCGGCCTGAAAGGCCATGAAGAGCATGGTGAGGAGGAGTTTATATTTGATCAATCTTATCAGCATGTCACAGGGTCACAAGGTCACGGGGTCTCTTTTATAATTTCCTACTTTCTTAATTTCTTAACTTCCTAATTTCCAATTCGTAATTCGTAATTCTTAATTCGTAATTCATAATTATCTCCTCGCTTCTCGTTTATGAAACAGGTTCATCAACGGTTTCACGTAGTCCTGGTCTGTGCGGATGCGGGCCACATCCACACCGCTCCGGATAAAAAGGTCATTCAGGTACTCCTGGTGATGGTCAAACCACCTCCGGTACCGGTGCCGCATTCCCCGGTCGGAGGTGTCGACCCACATCTGGGCGCCTGTTTCGGCATGTTTCACCCGCAGCAGTCCCACATCCGGCATTTCCGTCTCCCGTTCATCGAAGATCTGGACGGCGATCAGGTCATGCTTCTTATTGGCGATCTTGATCGCATCCTGAAAGCCCTTGTTCAGGAAGTCGGAAAGCAGGAATGCAATACACCGTTTCTTGATCGCATTGGTGAGGTACCGCAGAGCCTCTGCGATATTGGTTTCCCGGTGAGCCGGCTGAAAGTCGATCAGCTCCCGGATGATCCGCAGGATGTGGGTGGTTCCTTTCTTCGGAGGAATAAACTTTTCAACCTGGTTGCTGAAAAAGATCACCCCCACCTTGTCGTTGTTCTGAATGGCGCTGAAGGCCAGCACGGCGGCAATCTCCGTAATGAGCTCCTGTTTCAGGGCCTTTTGCGTCCCGAACTGGTTGGAACCGCTTACATCGATCAGCAATAGTACGGTCAGCTCACGCTCTTCATCAAACACCTTAATATACGGGTGGTTGAACCGGGCTGTCACGTTCCAGTCGATGCTCCGGATATCATCTCCGTACTGGTATTCACGCACTTCACTGAAGGCCATCCCGCGACCTTTGAAGACACTGTGGTAATGTCCCGAAAAGATCTGGTTGGACAATCCCCGCGTTTTGATCTCGATCTTTCGGACTTTCTTGAAGAGTTCGGCGGAATCCATTACGGTACCTCTACTGTATTAAGAATCTCATTAATTATATCTTCCGTACTGATGTTCTCCGCTTCGGCTTCGTAGGTGAGGCCGATGCGGTGGCGCATGACGTCGTGGGCTACGGCCCGGATATCTTCGGGGATCACATAGCCACGTCGTTTGATGAAGGCGAATGCCTTGGCAGCCAGGGCCAGGTTGATGCTGGCACGCGGCGAACCCCCGTAGCTGATGAGCCCTTCAAATTTCTTCAGTTTGTATTCGCCCGGGAAGCGGGAGGCAAACACGATGTCGGTGATGTAGTTTTCGATCTTCTCATCCAGGTAAACCTCCCGCGTCACATTGCGGGCCCGGATGATATCGGCCGTATTCACCACCGGAGAGGTCTCGGGGAATTCGCTGGCGATGTTCTGCCTGATGATCAGTTTCTCCTCTTTCTTATCCGGGTAGCCGACGACCACCTTGAGCATAAACCGGTCCACCTGCGCTTCAGGCAGCGGATAAGTCCCCTCCTGCTCGATCGGATTCTCGGTTGCCATTACGAGGAACGGTTCATCGAGCCGGTAGGTCTCCTCCCCGATCGTCACCTGCCGTTCCTGCATGGCTTCCAGGAGGGCCGATTGCACCTTGGCCGGGGAGCGGTTGATCTCGTCGGCCAGGATGAAGTTGGCAAAGATGGGTCCCTTCCGCACCCGGAACTCCTCTTTCTTCTGGCTGTAGATCAGCGTACCGATCAGGTCGGCCGGCAACAGGTCGGGGGTGAACTGGATGCGGCTGAATTTCGCATCGATCGTCCTTGCCAGTGATTTAATCGCCAGTGTTTTAGCCAGCCCAGGCACCCCTTCCAGCAGGATATGGCCATTGGAGAGCAACCCGATCAGCAGTCGTTCGATCATCTGTTTCTGTCCGATGATCACCTTGTTCATCTCCATGGTGAGAAGATCCACAAAGGAACTCTCTTTCTGGATCCGTTCATTCAGTTCTTTGATATCCGTTTCAACCATGATTAAAAAGTTTTGAAGCGCAAATTTATAAATTACAGAAAAAGCTCAGCCATTGCAGTTGTTAATAATTGTTAAGCACTCCGTTAAAATTATGTTAATGAATCCCGGCAAAATCAACCTATTCGTGATGGTATGGCTCGTTTCGCAAGATCGTAAAGGCCCGGTAGAGCTGCTCTGCGAAGATCAGCCTGACGAGCTGATGAGGAAACGTCATCCGGGAGAGAGATAGTATTTGATCAGCCCGATTTTTTACCCGTTCATCCGCTCCGTATGCTCCACCCAGGATGAAAACCAGCCCTTTCATCCCGGAGAGAAACCGTTGATTCAGGAATGCGGCAAACTCCCGGGACCGTATCTCCTTCCCCTGTTCATCCAGCAGTACAACCATGTCGTCAGGGCCAATCTGTTTCAGGATGAGATCCGCTTCTGCCGACTGTACCTCCTCTTCCCTCAAGGAAGCGCTTTTTTTCAGGTTCGGGATCTCCAGCACGGAAAAACTGCTGTACCGGTTGATCCGTTTTCTATAGTGATCCAGCAACAACCGTATCGGCGTGTTTTCGGTCTTCCCCATACAGATCAGGCGAATCTTCATGGATCGAAATTTTCCGTAAAGGTCGTAATTATCGGCTAATTTTGTATGTTTGTCTGATGAGACCCTATATACTATCGGTATGTGTCATCCTGCTCTGCTGGTCGGCCGGGGCTAAGGGACAGTCGGTCTGTGACCGGGTGGTTTCTGCGCTGCAAAAAAACAACGCCGTTGCCCTCACGGAATGTCTCCATACGATGGTGGATCTCCAGATCCCGGGGTACAATGGAAATTTCAGCCAGAGCCAGGCATCGGTCATCCTGAAAAAATTCCTTTCGGAGCATCCTGTCAGTTCGGTCGTCATCACCAGGGAAGGCGATACCAGTGACGGGAGCAGGTATGCCCTGGGGGAGCTGGTATTTGGCGGAAAAAAGCACCGGTTCTACGTTGTGACGAAGGAGACGGAGGGGGTGTGGAAGGTGTTTTTGCTTCAGGTCATGCAGTCATGAAGGTCATGAACTTTGAACACATAGTTAAGCTTGCCCTGGAAGAGGATGTAGGGGACGGAGACCATACGTCACTGGCGACCATCAAAACGGGCACTGCCGGGGAGGCCAGGCTGGTGGTCAAACAGAACGGCGTGCTGGCGGGGATCCCGGTGGCGAGGGAGGTTTTCCGGCAGGTGGATCCCGGATTACGGATGATGGTTTCGATGGAAGATGGACAGTTCGTCACGGTGGGGGACATCCCGTTTACGGTGGAGGGTGACATCCGGTCGATCCTGATCTCCGAACGCACCGTGTTGAACTTCCTGCAGCGGATGAGCGGAATTGCCACCGGGACCTTCCGGATCGTGAGCGAGATAAAAGGCACGAAGGCCCGGATCCTGGATACCCGGAAGACCACCCCGGGATTACGGGAACTGGAAAAGTATGCCGTACGGCTGGGAGGTGGAGAGAATCACCGGATGGGATTGTTTGATATGATCATGATCAAGGATAACCACGTGGATTATGCAAACGGTATAGAGCAGGCGATTCAGGCGGTGGCAGACTACCAGGAACACACCGGGAAGAAGCTGAAGGTGGAAATCGAGGTCCGGAATTTTGAAGAGCTGCTGGAAGCCATCAACTACGGACACGTCGACCGGATCATGCTGGATAATTTCCCGGTGGAGGATGTGGAGTCTGCTGTTCAGATCGTCGATGGCCGGTTCGAACTGGAGGCTTCCGGAGGGATCACCCTGGAGAATGTCAGGAAGTATGCCGAAACCGGCGTCGATTATATCTCGATGGGCAGTCTGACGCATCAGATCAAAAGCCTGGATATGAGTTTAAAAGCGGTTATCAAACGGTTCTATGACAACACCCCCGAACTCCGCGGAATCCGGTAAGCGCTTTATCGAATGGAAACCGGTCAGGTTCCTGATCCGTCTGTCAAAACGGATTGTGTTACCGGGTTTCGACGGGATGCCCATGTACGTTGTAATCCGGTTCTTCTTCAACGGTCTCGTAAAGGGATACATCGGTTCGCGGGCATCGGCTATCTCTTTTTCATTTGTACTGGCCATCTTTCCCTTTTTTATCTTTCTCTTTACCATCATCCCCTTCATTCCGATACAAAACTTTCAAACCATCCTGCTCGATCTCATCCGGGATTTCCTTCCTCATTCCTCCTGGCAGACGGTCCAGGGAACCCTGGTGGATGTGATCACCCGTCCGCGCAGCGGCCTCCTGGTTATCAATCTTATTCTGGCCCTCTATTTTTCTACCAACGGCATCAACAGCCTGATCGAAGCATTCAACCATACCGCTCATACCATCGAAACCAGGACGGTCGTCAAACAATACCTCATCTCGATCCTGCTCGTGATCATCCAGTCGGTGCTGCTCATCCTGGCCATCGGACTGACGACCTTCGGCTCCCGGCTCCTGGAACTGATCTTTCCGGAAGCCATCACCACCAGTTACTTTTACCTGGTCATGATCCAGACGATCCGGTGGCTCATCGTCCTGGCCCTGCTGCTCACAGGCATCTCTTTCCTCTATTTCCTGGCGCCCGCCAAACATGGCCGGTACCGCTTTATCTCGGCCGGATCAATGCTGGCCACCATTTTGGTGATCATCACTACACTGGGATTTAACTTCTACGTCGACAACTTTGCCAGGTACAATGCCCTGTACGGTTCCATCGGCACCCTGCTGATGGTACTGGTATGGATCTACCTGAACTCGATCAGTCTGCTGATCGGCTTTGAACTGAACGCAAGCATCATGAATGCGAGGGATATGGATGAGCGGACCGGCGGACTAGCGGACAAGTTTCAGCATACCCTGGACGAAGGGGACCAGCTCCCGGCGGTAGGCGAACCAGACCAGGATGATGCTTACAAGTAATTGTCCGGCATGAAAGAGGATACGGGTTTGGTCGGTGATAAAAAATTCTGAGACGATCACCACTGCCATAAAGATCACCGGAAGCCAGATGATCTTCCAGGGATTGAACCGGTAGCGGAATACCTTGCGGCTCTCCAGGTAGAGGAGCAGGGCCTGCAGGGGCTTCACCAGGAAGTTGACCCATACGGCTCCCATCAGTCCGAACCACCGGATCATGAAGATCGCCGCGATGATCTCAAAGAGAGCGCTGACAGCAAAGATCCGGGGCATGACCCGGGTCCGTTTGAAGAACATCAGGGGAGCCATGAACAGATAGAACCAGACCCGGGAAGCGTACCCGGCGGCCAGGATCGCCAGGAGTCCGAAGGCCTGGTAATAGATCTCCTTTTTGATCACCAGGGGGATCAGGATAGGAGCCAGCAGGACAAATACAGGGATCAATAGCAGAACAAAGGCGGTGAGTCCGTTGTAGTACCGGTTCACCTCGATCGTACTGCCATGCAGGTTCTGGTCTTTCCAGAGGGTATAGACCCGGGGGTTAACCGCGTTGACCAGGCCGACCAACAGCAGCTCAATCCCCAGCACCAGCTTCACCCCGAAATCGTAGATCCCCACATAGGTTGGATCTGCCATGAAACGCAGGATGATAAACCGGTCGATGTAACTCACCACCCAGGTCAGCAGCGCATAGAGCATCAGGGGGGTGGTGTAGTTGATGATCTTCTTGACAGGTGCCGGGTCCCAGTTGAGTCCATATTCGGAAGCCACCAGGATCAGGCAGAGTGAAGCTGTAACGATGGCCGGAATCATCCGGCCCAGAATGGGTCCGTATAATGTATAGGGGTAAAGGTACAGGATGGTGAGTGAAGCACCGATGGTGATCAGGAAGTTGGAACTATTCAGCCAGAAGAACCGTTCGGGGCGTTGCTGGTTCACCAGCAGCGCCGAATAGGTTTTAAAAATCCCGTTGAAAACACCTGACACGATGGTAAAAAGACCAAACGGGATCAGTTCCAACACATTCCCTCCGCTAAAAACGAGATCAAACAGGCGAATTCCTCCCAGGGCAAACAGCAGGAAGAAGATGATCCCGGAGATCATCAGTCCGATAAACACCGTTCCCAGGAATCTCTTCAGCCTGGCTTTATCATCTTTGTAGTCGAAGTACAGGACCCCTGCCGACATATCCATTCCAAAGGAAGAGAGGATCTGAATGAAATACATCAGACTGATAAAAAGTGCATTGATCCCAAACTGGGCCGGGGTCAGGTAGGCTGTGAACCAGGGTATCAACAGGAAGCCGGAAGCATAGGGAAGTGCACCGACCAGGGTGTAGATGAGGGATGATTTGAAGAAGGTGCGGGAGATCATCAGCTGTCGTCAAGGGAGGTTAACAGAGATCGTATTTTAGCTGCCCGGATCTCTTTTGTAAAATGGTTCTGCGCATACCGGATAGCTTCTTCCTCTGTATGTAAAGTCAAGGCTTTCTGAACCGCCTGCTCAAGTTCCCCGATGTCTCTGTGCCTGACAAGTACACCGGTACCTCCCATGGCATCAGGAATCCCGTTCACATCCGATCCAACCGGGATGCATCCACATAACATGGCTTCATTCAAAGTATTAGGCATGCCTTCTGTGATGGAAGCCTGAATGAATACCTTGGCCTTATTGTAGCTAGGAAACAACACCTCATCCGGGCAATATAAGTGAATGATCTGCAGATTCGGGATGGCAGAAACCCCAAACTGCTCTTCAACTTTTAAGGCATAACGGGGGTGAAGACCTATCAGCGTAAATGCAAGCGTGGGATTGCGCTCTGCCAGTTGAATAAACAGATCAAATCCTTTATTCATAAAATCACTCCAGGCCAGCATGGTGCCTACCGTCAGGATGGAGTCGGTCTGTTTTGGAATAGAATAGTCCCGGAAGTACTTTGTCGTATCGATGCCATTTGGTATGATTTCTATTCTGGTCGTCAAATCCGGAATGTAATGCCTGATCCCGTCTTTTTTTCCTGCTGACGAATAATAGTGGTTCTCATGGAAGATCAATGATTGATGATTTGGGATGATCAGGGAACAATTCCGCAAGGCATATTTTACAAACCTGCCCCGGATTTTATGATGATAGACGCCCTTCCCCAATTCCGGATAGGATACGGCTTCCTGGCCTCCGGCGAAAATGATGACAGGTATACCAAACAACTTCCCAAGAGCAGATAGAATGGCTGCATGATAATCAGCAAACCAGGTGATAAGATAAACCGTTCCTTTGCGATTTCTGAAAACAAATCCGATCATCCCCAGCAGTCGCAGGAGAAAGATGTGCTTCCCGCCCGATTGGTTCAGCAAAAACGGTTTTACAGCATAGGATTTCCCCAATGTCTGCTGATCAGCCAGAACAAACGATGAATCGGCGTGCTTGATGTAGAGTATTGCGTTTTTATGCATCATTGTGAACCGGTCACCGGTTGGATTCAATGCACCTTCTGATTCCCTCCTGGATGGATGTTCCGGGCTCCCATCCAAAAGCCGACCTGATCCGCGAAATATCAGCATACAGTTCAAAGATCTCATTGGGGCGTTCAATGCCCTTGTCCTGGTACGACTTATCAGATCCCAGGATACCCAATACCTCCTGGATTACTTCCTCTACACTGACTGAGTAGCCGCTTCCTACATTATAAATCCCGGGGGATCCTTCTACTGACAGAACCAATGCTTCAACCAGATCATCGATGTAGATATAATCCCGTTTTGGCCGGAGATCATTCACCTTTTTAATCAGTTCTTCAAACAGGAGCTGACCTAAAAAACCATTTGTTCCGGTAACCAGTATGCGTTTCCCTGTCAGTTCCATAGGTTCAGATTGTAGTTCATTCCATTGATAGTACGGCAAAATTAACAATATATGGAAAGAAGCGGATAAGATTTATTTTCTACTTTTGTCCTCCTGTCATCCTGTTTGTGCAGAATTTCTGAAGGTTATGAGCGATAACAGACGTACTGAGCAAAGGTTCTGGGACACCTATTGGGTGAAACAAAAGCATTCGCGAAAATCTCACCGGGAAAGTCTGCAGATCAGGGAGATTAAACGGATCTTTCACCACTACCTTCCGAAAGGGAATACGCTCCAGGTACTTGAGATTGGCGGAGCTTACGGAGAGTACCTGATGTACCTTCACGACCGGTTTCATCATCAGGTAAGTTCGCTTGATTACTCTTCCGAGGGGAATGAAGCCACCAGGAACCGGTTTATCCAGGCCGGCAAGGAGGTCCGCATCATTCAACGGGATCTCTTCAGCAATCTTTCTGATCTCCCCCGGTTTGACATTGTATTCTCCCTGGGATTCATCGAACATTTTGACGATCCCCTGCCTTCCATCACCAAGCATCTGGAGCTGGTCAAACCCGGCGGGATCCTGTTACTGGGTGTTCCGAACCTGGGTGGAATTTACAAATCGGTTTTGAGGAAGACGGCCCCCTCGTTTGAGGAATCGCATAATCTGAAAACCATGGATCCTGCTTCATGGGAAGTGTTCGAACAAACTCTGCATCTGGAAACCCTGTTCAAAGGGTATATCGGGGGGTTTGAGCCGTTAAACATGAAAAAACTTGAGCGAAAGGGTGTAGTGGCCGGAGGACTGAACCTCTTGGTATCAGTCCTGACTGTCATTCTTTCGTTTCATTTTCAGTTCCTCAGGAGATTCAATTCTCCTTTCTGGAGCGGTTATCTGATCGGCATCTATAAAAAAGCATGACATGCACGTGCCCCGTTGTTTACTTGTCTTCACCACCGTATTGTTTCTGTTCAGCTTACAGGATATTTGTCCGGCTCAATCACGAATCACCGCCGATCCGAAAGAGTATATCATTCAGTACATTGATTCGTTAAACGGGGAAGCGAGACACTGGAACACCATCAATATTGACCTCCTGAAAAATTATGCTGACCGGGCTCTGAACCTTTCCTCCCGGATTCACTACGAAAAAGGGATCGCATGCGCTACAAACACGCTGGCCATGTTTGAATCGGGTCAGGAAAATTATTATCAGGCACTGGATCTTTTATATCAGTATCTCGATTTTGTAAAAAAGACCGGGGATATTTCTGAAGAAGAATCTGTTTCCGTGAGAATAGCCATGCTATACCTGACTATTGGAAATTATGAATTTTCCCTTCTTTACTGTAAAAAAGTGGAGGAATTGTCCGTTCAATCAAGGAAACCTTATGATATTGCTCAGGCTTACCACTGCTTTGCAACCTATTATTATCATACCGATTCTATTCCCTTAGCCCTTGCAAAAGCGGACAGCGCATTACGCTATGCCAACCTCGCGGGAGACATTGAACAAGAGGCCCGGATAGAAAAACTGCTGGGCGACCTTTACATTGAAAAAGACCTGCTTTCCACTTCGATCCATTACTACAATGAGGCCCTTCAGGATTTTGAATTAATAAAAGACAGCAAGGAACCTGCGATTATTTTAACTCGTTTGGGTCATATTTACGAACTCGAGGGAAATTACACCGAAGCTCTCAACTTGTCACACAAAGCATTGGTCTTAAGATTATCCCAGGACAATAAAAAGTTGCTCAGTAATGCGGAAGTGAATCTGGGAAATGCCTATTTGAACGTGGGCCACTTTGATTCTGCTTTTTCCTACTACCAAAAAGGCCTTCAAACCGCCTATAAGTCGGAAAACATCCATGCTGTCGAATATGCGCTCAAACAGCTTTATGAATTTTATAAAAAAAAAAGAACGTACATCACGGCACTCCAGTATGGCGAACTTTATCTCAAGGCACACGATCAGGCCAATCTGGAGAAGACCAGTTCGAGCTTAAACGAATTTGAGTTAAAGTATCAGGAAAAGGAACAACAGGACCAGATCCGTCTCCTTCAGAAAGAGAATGAAATCCAGCGATTGACTCTTGAAAACAGGAGTTATTCTGAACTGTTGACACAACTCATTATTGGAATTATCGGCATTTTATTGATTCTCATTGTATATATCATCGAGCGCAACAAACTGGGAAGAAGCAAGCTTGAAACCATTAACAGACAACTCCATCAGGAAATCGATGAGCGGAAATTGAAAGAGATCCAGCTTTGCACCAGTGAGGAACTGTACCGTTTCATCACCGATCATACTCCCGATCTGATCGTCAGAATGGATCGCAAGTTCCACTACCTGTTTGTCTCTCCCTCTGTTTTAAGGATGTTTGGCTACAACCCGGAAGACCCGTCCGCTTTTCCGCCTTTGCGTGAATTTATCCCGGCTAAATTCCAGAAAGAGCTCTGGATGCAGTATGTGGAGATGATCCGGACAAAAAAACCGGTGATGCTGACGCACCAGTCGCAACGCAAAAATGGCTCGCTGTTCTGGTCGGAGAGCCTGATCAATCCTATTTTCGATCCGGAAACAGGAAAACTGAAAGAAACCATCACCGTAATCCGCGACATCAGTGATCGTGTTGTTTATGAAGAGTCACTTTCTGAAAATGCCAGACAAAAAGAGTTGTTATTGAGAGAGATACACCACCGGGTGAAGAACAACTTTGCCATTCTGGTGAGTCTGATGAATATGCAGAAAATGAGCTCGGCACCGGGGGATTTCAAGGACTTTCTGACCGAACTGCAGGGACGTATCCGGACCATGTCGTTAGTTCATGAACTGTTGTACCGGTCACAGGACATTGACTACATTCATTTCGGGGAGTACCTGGGACAGTTGGTCAGCATCATATCCCGGGCATACAGCAACAAAACCGTCAAGGTTCACTCATCCATTGAGACCTGCATCCTTGATGTGGAGACCGCACTTCCCCTGGGACTGATCTCCAATGAGATTCTCACCAATGCATTCAAATATGCGTTTGAAGATAATCAGGAGGGCAAGCTCTGGATTGATCTTCAACGATGCCCTGCCGCTGCTGATCCAGACGAACTTTATACCCATACCCTGACTATCCGGGACAATGGCCGGGGGCTTCCGGATGGATTTTCCATGGAGGGTCGTTCCTCTATGGGGTCCCAGATCATCACGCTGCTGGTGGATCAGCTGGAAGGGGAACTGGAGATAAACGGACAGGACGGCGCCAGCTTCACCATCTATTTTTCAGATGAGAAACGATCCTAGCCTCTGGAAATGATTACATTTGCGGCATGAACCAAAAGCAAGAACAGATCACTTTTATCGGGGCCGGAGCGATCGGGACGGCCCTGGGGAACATCCTGGCAGCAAAACAGGAATACCGGGTGGTCCTGCACTCGATCGATGACGAGGTGGTGCATGCTATTACCTTCAACCACCTCAATCCGACCTATTTTCCGTCGATTCACCTGCATCCCGACCTGAAAGCGACAACCAATAACCAGATCATCCGGGACTCAGCCATTCTTTTTCTGGCCATTCCATCGGTGATTATCATTGAGTACCTGGAATCGATCCGTTCCTTTATCCCGGAAGAGGCGATCCTGGTCAACCTGGCCAAGGGGTTCGGGGCCGAGCACAAGACCATCTGCACCTGCCTGCAGGAACGGTTCTCCAATCCCGTTTGCACGATGAAGGGTCCCTCGTTTGCCCGGGAGATCATCACCCTGATGCCGGCCGGTTTCACCCTCGGCTACGCGGAGGAGAAGCACAAAGAGGTGTTCCGTCAGCTCTTCGATCAAACCTCCATCTACCTGGACTATACCCCCGACATCACCGGGGTTGAGGTTCTCAGCATCCTGAAAAATATCTATGCGATCGTCCTGGGGATTGTCGATGCCCAGTTCAACTCTCCCAACCTGCGGTTCCTCATCCTGACCAAGGCTTTCCGGGAGATGCGCCGGATTCTGATTCATTTTGGAGGATTGGAAGAGACCCTGTTCAACTACTGCGGCTATGGCGATTTCACCCTGACAGCTCTGAATGACCTCAGCCGGAACCGTACCCTCGGACTGCTGATCGGAAAAGGCTTTTTTACCGAACATGTCTCCCATGAACTGGTGCTGGAAGGAAAAACCGCGGTGAATATCTTTTACGAAGAGCTATCCAAAAAAATGACGGTCGGGAATCATTTCCCTATTGTTGCTGAGCTTTATAAGATTTTCAATGACCGGTACAACATCTCTTCGTTCGTAGACTCCATTTTATCCCTGAAAGAATAGTATTTTTTCGTATCTTTGTATTCACTATTCCCACGTTAAATTGCGGGGGGAGTGCCGTGTTTTAACGCGGTAACCGGGGTTGACAGGATTTGACAGCAGGGAAGTGGCCTTGTAAGCATGCCGAGTTTCCGTGCAGGGGTCTCGTAAAAACTTCTGTACAAGCCATAATAACTGGCGACTATTCTTATCAAATGGCTGCTTAATTTCAGAAATTAAGCGCCTTTGTCTCCCGGAAAACCTTTCCAGGCGGTGTTCCGGATGAGGCATCGAAAAAGCCCGGATAGTTGCGGCGGTGTCCCGGCGCAGCAGCGAAATAAAGGGACTACGGATCCTGTAGGATGGCCGCTGACCGGCCTGATCCCGACAATCAACTAGCGGATACGCATGTAGAAAGCAACGTTGCTACCTGTTTGGACGAGGGTTCGAATCCCTCCAACTCCACCAAGATTTAAAGCAGAAAAACGTAAACCACTGAAAATAAGTTACTTCAGTGGTTTTGTTTTTTCAAAAAAAGGCAAAAAAACGCTAAAAAATGCATATTCCCAGGTGGACTAATCGGTGGACTTGCATTTTTTTGGCTTAGTCCACCGATTTAGCTTCTTTCTCACTGATTTGCAGTACTTTGCATTTCACTTTTTTGCTCTGAAAATCTAGTTTTGTAACCAAAATCAGAGCCATGACACGCACAACTTTCACCGTTTTGTTCTTCATTAAACGAACAAAGGCTTTAAAAGATGGAACGGTCCCAATATTCGCCCGGGTGACCGTGAACGGCCAACGTACCGAATTCGGCCTACAACGCAGCATTGAAGAGAACCAGTGGCACGCCGAGAAAGGATACGCCAAGGGAACGTCCAAAAACGCCAGAGAGATAAACTCGTATCTCGACTTTGTCAAATCCAAAATGCTGGTAACGAAACGTGAGCTGGAGGAGACCGGAAAACCGATAACAGCTTTGACACTGAAGAATCAATACCTGGGAATAGAAGATTCCGGTAAAACAATCCTGCAGATCTACCGCGAGCACAATGAGCGATGCAAAGGATTGATTGACACGGATTTTTCCCTGGGCACCATCAAACGGTACAAAACCAGCTACAACCACGTGGAGAACTTCATCAAATACAAATACAAACGGAATGACCTGGCGCTGTACGAAATTACTCCGAAGTTCATCAGTGATTTCGAATTCTACCTGAAAACCATCCGGAAATGCTGCCACAACTCCACGGTGAAGTACCTCAAGAATTTCAAGAAGATTGTACGTATTGCACTGGCAAATGGTTGGATGAAAGCCGATCCCTTTATTCAGGTCACCTACCGCCTGGATGAGGTTGATATGGACTTCCTGGATGAACAGGAGTTAAACGCATTGATTAACAAGGAATTCAAATTCGAACGCCTGCAGCAAGTGAAAGATACATACCTCTTCTGTTGCTTTACTGGCCTTGCCTTTATCGATGTGAAAAGCCTGGTCTACTCCGATATTGAGTCAAAGGGCGACACCCTATGGATTAAAAAACGCAGGCAGAAAACAAAAAACTGGTGCCATATTCCATTGCTCCCACCTGCTGTTCAGTTGCTTGAAAAGTACAGATCCCATCCGCAATGCCAAAAAACAGGCTGTGTGTTACCTGTTCTCACCAATCAGAAAATGAATGCCTATCTGAAAGAGATCGCCGATCTGACGGGTATTGATAAAAACCTCAGCACCCATACGGCAAGGCATACCTTCGCAACCACAGTGACCTTGGCTAATCATATCTCTATTGAGGTTGTTTCCAAAATGCTGGGCCATTCCAGCATCAAAATGACCAAGAAGTACGCCCGTGTGGTAGATGACCTGATCCACCGGGATATGCAGAAGATTTATGGGAAGTATGAAACTGCGTTGAGAGGAACTGGATAAGCCGATGGTGGCGTTTTATAAATAAGGTATCCTTACTTCCTACGAGAATCCCTCCAGTGGTATTTCTGGATCGCTTTATCAATGGCGTCAAAAATCTTGGTTATCAAGTAGGTGTCCAAACCAAACTTGCCTCCATACCCTTCGGTCTCATGTGTCCATATGATTTTCTTTGTTGATATATCAAAGAATACTGAATATGTTTCAGCGAGTTTTTGTGGTTTGTTAAGGCTTTTTATAATGTAAACCAGACCAATGCCTTCTTTTATTGTAACGCATTTCTTCCTTTATTCTCCCGCCGAATCCCCTTGAAATCTACCCTTCCCAACCACATACTTAGAAATTACTTAGATTTCTCCTCCTCTTCTAAGTAATTTATACTAGGCTTTTTTACCCAAAAATAGGTAAAGCGCTCTATTGTATCAGGCCATTTTACCATATATTTTTGTAGTCTGGCTCTTTTAAAAATCCATGAAGCCCGTCGACTAGGAATACTATATGTTGAAAGTAGCTCTCCCTGGGAGCATACAATTGTTGAATATGATTGAACGCTACCTTTACTACGAACAATATTTCCGCTACATTATCCCCTGCAAAGTTGTTGACCTCATCCTGGTCTTCAAAGCGCTTATCTCTCTTTTTTTCTCCGCCTTTATCATAGCTTAAGCCACAAATAGCAGTCATTGCGAGGAGTCCTCCCGAGGACTCGGGAGGACGACGAAGCAACCTCCCAACCCCACACCATGTATCGACGGACCACCAATTGAAGCGGTCGGACTGATATTCTTGTTCCCTAAAACATTTGACACCCATGTTCCAAGAAACTTACAATTTTACTCCCCTCCTTGATGAGATCTTTCATCCAATGGAAAAACATTCCGAGATAACAATCAACTACGGAGCCTTCCCCTGTGAGATCGACGATGAATATGTGGTCGATTTCCGCATTCGTTCGGTCAATGGATTCAGGTCTGTGGAAGAATTCCAGCATGCTACGTCCGAAGTGGCTTCAGGTTTCATGGATAATCTTGCCCAAAAAATCCGGAATTGTCCCCGGAAATACCGCCAGAAATTTGGAGAGGATGCGTTGGATCGTTTTGTAGAGCTTATGACATTGGTTGCCTATGAACGGGGAAGCTATTCCTGCCATGCATTCTATGAAGAGCCGGAACCGGGTTACTTCATGTTTATGCAACCAATTTTTTCAGGCCATCACTACCATAATTCAGCTATCTATATGGATCAGATTCTTGTTTCTGCCTCCGATTATGCCTGGGCCTGGTGGGATGTGATGGCAGATCTGCTGGAAAGCCTGAAGATCCTCGTGACAACGGTCCACCTGTTACCCGAAATTCATGCCGAAGCAATCGATGCACCTGACTTTGAGAAGATCCGTATGCGGCTGACAGTGCCTCAACTGGCCTGCTTCTTCAAGCTCTTTGTTAAAGGCAATCTGATTGATGTGGTAAATAAAACGGAACTGTTTAAATCGATTGCGGAGGTTTTCCAAACGAAAGGCCAGGATAACCTGAGTTGGAGAAACGTGAAGAATCACTTCGACTCTTGCTCTCCTGATGCTATCGAGTTTTGCCAGCAGGAATTCCTGAGCCTCAGCCAGCTGGCTTCTCAGTTTCTTGCCGATTATTTCGCGTAACTTACTATTCCCCTTACTGTAATGCTATGTAATGTATTTCGAAGAAATATCGTCCGGAAATCCGGTATCCTGCCATCTTGCATCAAAAATAGCGCTCATTCATCATTTTAGAAGGAATGCCTCTAAATTACTCCAATTTGCTAGGGTATTCTCATTTTATTAAAGTCCTCTCTTCCTTCGTCTTATCGTCCTTCGTTGTCAGGGTTGCGCCACCTTTTGCAACTGACATTCCCTCGTTGAGCTGCGTAATATTGCCTCTCAAACTTTAAATTTTTTTACGATGGAAAATTTCAATGTACCCGCCGATGTGGTCACCCGGCTGATCCGTGCGCTCGATAAAATCGATGCCCGCCTGGAAACCAAAACCAAGGAACAACCGCTGTCCGAAATCTGGCTGGATGTCTCCGAAACCTGCATGGTGCTGAAGGTCTCCAAACGTACGCTTCAACAATACCGTGATAAAGGGATCCTTCCCTTCTCCCAGATCAGCGGGAAGATCTATTTCCGGGCTGCCGATATCGAGAAGCATCTACAGACGCATATGGTGGAGGCGTTTGCTTCGAAGAAGTGATTCCATGAAGGTTTCCTTATTTAAAAACTTCAACCGGGTTGAACAGAACCTGGAGCTGGGGGTGATCCTGGATCAGATCCGCGGAGGAAAGTACAAGGCAAAGGTCCTTGTCCTCCGCGAACTGGTCCGGCATGGGAAACTGGATGAGTATAATGATCAGAAGCGTTCCCTTCCGGGTTTTACTCCTTCAGGGTTGTTCGAGGGGGGCAGGAAGCTGCAGCATCTCAAAGAGTATTCCGGGGTGCTGGTGCTGGATCTGGATGATCTCACCCAGGATCAATTGGTGTCAATCCGTTCCAGGGTCGAGGAGATCCATTTCACTTATGCTTGTTTCATCAGTCCGGGCGGACAAGGTCTTAAGATCCTGGTCCGGGTTTTCAGCCGGCCGGTGCTGCATAAGCAGGCGTTCAACCAAGTGAAGGATTATTACGAGCGGGAGCTCAATGTGCTGATCGATCCTTCCGGAAAGGATGTAACCCGTCTCTGCTTTGTCTCCTGGGATGAAACGCTCTATTTGAATCCCTCCTCCGCGATCTTCAAAACCTATGTGAATGTCCTGGAAGAGGATATTGATAAGGTGGTTCGGAAAATTGAGGAGAAGAAGATCGATATCACAGTCGATTACGATACCTGGATCCGGATCGCCTTTGCTCTCACCGACGCCCTGGGAGAAGAAGGTCGCACCTATTTCCATCGGGTAAGCCGCTTTTACCCCGATTACAACGAATCCGACTGCAACCTCCAGTTCGACCGCTGCCTCCATGCCGGAAACACCGGCATCACCAGTGCATCATTCTTCCACTTCGCCCGCGATCAAGGGATAGATATTTCTTCTTGCCGGTCTTTTAAAGAAACCAGCGAACAGCCAATAGCGAACAGCGAACAGCAAACAACCAAACCCGAAACCCGAAACCCGAAACGCGAAACAGTTTCTTCCCTGCAAGCTATCGAAACCTTCCTCAAAAACCGCTACGCCTTCCGCTACAACATCGTCACCTCAAAGATTGAATATCGTCCAAATGCTAATTTGCAACCGCTGTCATTGCGAGACTCCCGCTTTGCGGGAGTCGAAGCAACCTCCTTCGTACCGCTCACCGATTACCTCGAAAACTCCCTCTTCCGCGAACTCCTCACCAACAACCTCAAATGCCCCCAAAACACCCTCCGCTCCCTTCTTCTCTCCGACTTCTGCCCCCGCTACGATCCATTCGAAGATTACTTCAACTCTCTATTTCCATGGGATGGTAGTACAGATCACATCCGCGACCTGGCCGATACGGTACAGACTACCAATGATGACCTCTGGCAGGTTTGCTTCAAGCGTTGGCTGGTGGCTTCGGTGGCTTCTCTCCTGGATACGGAGGTAGTCAACCACACGGCGATCATATTCTCCGGTCCGCAGGGGATCGGGAAAACGACCTGGCTGCTGAACCTTTGTCCTCCGCGTTTGAAGAACTACATCTTTTCCGGAACGATCAATCCGAATAACCGGGATACGTTGATCCATCTTTCCGAGTGTGCTTTCATCAACCTGGATGAACTGGAGAATATGTCGCGTTCAGAGATCGGTACGGTGAAGGAGATCATCACGAAGTCGGCTATCCGGGTGCGAAGGGCGTATGGCTTTCACAATGAGTCGCTGGTTCGTCGTGCTTCGTTCATGGGATCGGTCAATACCACGCAATTCCTAACTGATACTACGGGCTCCCGGCGGTTTCTCTGCTTTGAGGTGCTGGCGATCGACTACCTCCACAGTGTTGAGATCAATGAGGTTTATGCCCAGGCGTATGCGCTGTGGAAGTCTTCGTTTCAGTACTGGTTCAATCCCGGGGAGGCACAGGAGATCAACCGGAACAATGAGCAGTTTCTGGTATGCTCTCCGGAGGAGGAACTATTGCTGGCTCACTTTGCGCCGGTGACACTTTCAAAGGCAAGAAGGTTCCTGTCAGCCGCACAGATCATTTCGGAGGTATCTGAGGATTCTGTGTGCAACCTGAGCCTCAACCCGGGCTCCATCATCCGGATGGGACTGGCGCTGAAGAAGTATGGATTTGAGAAAAAGAAGTCGAACGGGTTACATCATTGGGGTGTGGAGGTGGCGCAACGTGAGGAGGAGGTCCAGCCACCACTGATTTTCTAAATGGATATGTAAAAGGTAATGATATTCTATGTGTTTGGATTGGCTGCATAGGGGGACCCAGGGGGTGCCGTTAATGGAACAGGAGACTGAGCCTCTTCTTGAGCTGATTGCCCGTGGAGAATCGGGTACGCTGGAGTTTAAGCCTGCTATCTTTTGGGATTTTACAAACGAAAGGGAGGGTGACGGATACCTTTGCCTGGTACCAATATGCGCTTTCCTGAATTCGCATGGTGGCATGCTGTGCATTGGGGTGAATGATGATAAATCGATCTGCGGATTGGATCATGATTTTGCACTTATGAAGGAGAAATCAGATCCCCGGGATGAATTCCAGCTGCGCCTCCGCTCTCTGATCGACCGGTATCTACCCCCGTTCGTGTTCTCCTGCCTGGATGGTTCATTCCACTCAATCCAGGCAAAAACGATCTTCATCCTGGAGGCCCAACCAAGCTCCCAGCAGGTTTTCCTCCGCCGACAGGTCAAAGATCCGGATGATTATATTCGCTTCCCGGTCTATGCTCGCAAACGCTTCTTCATCCGCTGCTTCTCTTCAAATAAGGAGTTGGATATGGAAGGGGTGCTGGGATATGTGAAAGGAAGGTGGCTGGCAGCCTGCTGATCATTTCCGGTTATCCCATTTGCTTCCCTGCCACCCGCTGATTCTTCCTCCTTCATTACAGGTGGTGCACTGCCACTCAATGACTTCATTCCCGGTATCAATTGTAATATCAATAGTACCGGTACACTTTTTCTTCCTGCATCTGATCCCGGTAGATGTCTTTGGTCGCGGGTAATCTTTTGTGGCTTCGTCAACAATCAATGCCGTAAAGGAAGCGAGCTCCCGGGCCTCTTTAGGCATCTCTTGCGGGATGTTCCCTTCTTCATTAAGGAAGTGGGTTAAGGTGGTGATGAACATAGGGCTGGTGTTTTTTGGTGCAAATGTAAGAGCTTTCAGAAATAAGGAATTGCAGACTACCAGAGAAAAAGAGAAAAACGAATCAGGAAATTGAATATTCCCGGAATAAATTGAGATACTCTGAATTTCCCGCTCTTCGTCCTATCTACCCCTCTCCAAACCTCTCCCCAACAAGCGAGCTCTCTCTTATAAACATCT
>QYQJ01000134.1 GCA_007280875.1 Bacteroidota bacterium | reverse complement strand
TCAAAGAGAACTTCATATATCTTGATAATGAGGTTGTTAATGAGATTATCGATATCTTTCTGGACGAATACGAAGTGCGACTGAAAAACCTTCAGAAGAATATTACTGACCTTGATTTTACTGGATTAAAATTCAATGCCCATAGCCTGAAAGGGGTGGTCGCTAATTTCATGGATCCGGTTGCTATTGAACTCACCCGCAAACTGGATGAACAGGCCAAAATGGAAGATCCCGGTGGCCTCCAGGAGTTATTTGATCACCTGAAGCGGGAAACCGAATCCCTGGCACAGGAACTTCGGGAACTGAAAGCAGAGTTTACCTGATATATCCCGCCTGGTCCAGACGGTTTAACCCTTCAATCGCGCGGGGATTGTTCACATCCAATTTTAAAGTCATTTTATAATCATCATAAGCCAGATCAGGTTGCCCGTTCAACTCGTACGCATATCCCCTGTTGAAAAAGGCATCGGTATATCCCGAATCAACCCGGATGGCTGCTGTAAACGCTTCGATCGCTTTCGGAAAATCTGCCAGGTATACCAGGTAGATATACCCTCGGTTAAAGGGTGCATTCCGGAAATCCGGCGAAGTTTCACAGATCCGTTGGTAGGTTTGAAGTGCCCTTTCAAATTGTGCGGTACTCTGGTAATAATACCCAAGCAGGTACAAGGCTTCCCGGTTGTCGGGACGTACACGCAGGGCATTGCTTAGGTATCCTTCCGCGAGCGGATCGTGGCGAAGTGTAAAGAGTTCTCCCAGCTGGATATAGGCGTCAAAGTACTGCTGATCCTGATCGGCCGATTTCATGAGATCTCCAACAGCCCTGGCCGTGTCTCCGGTTTCCAGGGAAGCGATGGCACGTAGGAAATAGGCCCGCGGATTGTACTCGTCAGTGGCCAGTAATTCATTGATCACCCGGTATGTAGCACTGTAATTTTGCAGGATAAGGTACAACTTGGCCAGTTTGAGCCGGGCCTCCTGATTTTGCGGGTCCAATGCTGACGCTCTGGTCAGAGAAGCCAGGCAATTGTCCGTCTGCCCCATCAGCAACTGAATATCAGAGAGCGTGAGGTAATAGTCCGGGTTCTTGTCATCAAGGGAAATTGCCTTGTTGATATCCTTCAGCGCATTGTCGAACTCCCGTTTTGTGTAGAACAGCTTTGCCCGCTGATGGAACAGGTTAGCATTGCGGTTATCCCTATCCAGGACCCGGCTGAGTTCCTGCAGCCTGAGTTCAGTCGAATCTGTAACCCCTTTCTGACCGGTAGTCTGCTGGTCCTGGCTACATCCGGAAAAAATCACCAACATAGCAAAGAGCGTGCAAACAAAAACATGCTTCATGTCAACCATGCTCTTTCAATGCTTCCATGATCTTTTGCTGGAGTTCGTCAGCCAGCTCCGGATTATCAAGCAGGATCTTCTTCACGGCATCCCTCCCCTGCCCCAGTTTGGTGTCTCCGTAACTGAACCAGGAACCACTCTTTTTGATGATATTCAGATCGGTTGCCAGATCTATGATCTCAAAGGACCGGGAGATCCCTTCGCCAAAAATGATGTCGAATTCCGCTTTCCGGAAGGGTGGAGCCACTTTGTTCTTCACTACCCTGACCTTCACCCGGTTCCCCACTGCCTCATCACCCTCCTTGATCTGGGATTGCCGCCGGATATCCAGCCTGACCGACGCGTAAAACTTCAGGGCATTCCCTCCTGTGGTGGTTTCGGGATTGCCAAACATCACCCCGATCTTCTCCCGGAGCTGGTTGATGAAGACACAACATGTTGCTGTTTTTGAGATGGTGGAGGTGAGCTTGCGCAATGCCTGCGACATCAGTCTGGCCTGAAGCCCCATCTTGGAATCCCCCATTTCTCCCTCAATTTCGCTTTTTGGTGTCAGCGCTGCTACCGAGTCGATCACAATGATATCGATCGCCCCGGAACGGATCAGGTTTTCTGTTATCTCCAGGGCCTGCTCTCCGTTATCGGGCTGCGAAACCAGCAGGTTCTCGACATCTATTCCCAGCTTCTTGGCATAGAAACGGTCAAAGGCGTGTTCGGCATCGATGAAGGCCGCTATTCCTCCATTTTTCTGCGCTTCAGCAATAGCGTGCAGGGCCAGGGTGGTCTTTCCCGACGATTCCGGGCCATAGATCTCAATAACCCTCCCGCGGGGAAGCCCTCCCACTCCAAGTGCCGCATCCAGTCCGATGGAGCCGGTTTTAATTACTTCCACCTGTTCCACAGCCGAGTCGCCCAGTTTCATCACCGTGCCTTTGCCGTAATTCTTCTCAAGCTTATCCAGCGTCAGTTGCAGCGCCTTCAGCTTCTCTTTGTTTTCTTCAGGATCTTTTGCCATGATGATTTTCCTTTCTTTTAACGATGATCTTCTTTTCTATATCCGGAATCAGGTTAAAAGGTTATACATGCTTTGCAATAAATTATTTTGGAGCTTCAAAAATATAAAATTCTAAGGCGAGGGGAAGCGATATCCCGGGTGAGTTATCAACAACCTGAAGCAACCTGTTTTTGATAATACAGGCACCAGGCAGTGATCCCGCACTTCCCGCACTGAGGCTTCCGGGCCGTACACACATAGCGGCCATGCAGGATCAACCAGTGATGAGCCAGCGGGATCAGCTTCTCAGGGATGTGTTTGACCAGCTGCATCTCAGTCTGCAGAGGATTCTTTGCACCGGTAGTCAATCCGATCCGGTCAGATACCCGGTACACATGGGTGTCGACTGCCATCGCCGGTTTGTTAAATAACACAGCTGCCAGTACATTGGCCGTCTTCCTCCCTACGCCGGGTAACCGCTGCAATTCTGCTACATCTGGAGGCAGTTCGCCATTGAACTCCTCCAGCAGGGCACGTGCCATTCCGATCAGATTCCTGGTCTTGTTATTGGGATAGGAGCAGCTCTTGATCAGCTCAAAAACTTCTTCCGGCAGCGCCTCAGCCAGGGATTCAACCGTAGGGAATCGCTGATAAAAAGCAGGAGTAATCAGGTTTACCCGCTTATCCGTGCATTGCGCCGATAGAATCACAGCTATAATCAACTGATACGGATCGGTGTAGTTAAGCTCTGTCTCCGCTTCCGGCTGATGTTCCAGGAAATACCGGATCACTCCTTTAAATCGCTCCTTCTTAGTCATGATAAAATTTTCAGTAAATTTATCTCTTTTCACCATTTCACCATTGCCACGTCGCTCTGCTCCTCGCAACAAGTTTCACCATTTCACCACCTCGCTACCTTTGCTTTTTCTACCTTTGCCGCTGTGATCACACACGAAACTGACATCGCCATCGTCGGAGCCGGACCGGCCGGATCTACCCTGGCATTGATTCTGGCCCACGAAGGGTTACATGTTACCATTATGGATAAAGCACGGTTTCCGAGGGAGGTGATCTGCGGGGATGCCCTGAGCGGGCAGGTCAGAAACGTCCTCAAACGGATGCCGGATGGAATATACGAAGATTTTATCAGCACGGTGGAAAAAACCCCTTCGTGGGGGATCCGGTTTTATTCCCCCGGCCAGGAGGCCCTGGATCTTCCTTTCCTCCTGACGCATACCGAGAACCAGGAGACACCGGGATTTATCTGCCCCCGGATAATCTTTGACAATTTTCTCTTCCAAAGGATGAAACGGTATCCCACGATTGTCATCCATCAGGGGGAAGCTGTTAACACACTCAAGAGGTCAGGCAATGGGGTTGAACTCACGACAGATCACCGGACTATCCGGACCAGGGTTGTTGCCGGTGCGGACGGATTAAATTCCATAGTGCGTCGGACTTTCAGTGAACGAAAGCTCGATAAATCGTACTATTGCATGGCCATCCGTGCCTATTTTACAGGGGTAACGGGATTTCACCCTGAAAATTTTATTGATCTGATCTTTCTCAGGGATCTGCTACCAGCCTATTTCTGGATCTTTCCGGAAGTGGCCGGCAGAGCCAATGTGGGCCTGGGTCTTCCTTACAGAGCGGTGGTTGAAAAGCGCCTCTCGCTCAAAAAGGTCATGCAGGAGATGATCCGGACCCATCCCCTGATCGCCCCGCGTTTCCTTACCGCCACAATGGTCACCAACCCCAAAGCACGTGGACTCGCCCTAAGTCGCGACCTGGACAACCTCTCAGGAGAACGCTACCTTTTACTGGGAGATGCAGCTCTGCTGGTGGATCCCTTTTCAGGTGAAGGGATCGGGACCGCTATGGCAAGCGGTGAATCTGCAGCTGCCGTGATCAAGGAAGCATGTTCAACCGGGGATTTCTCAGCTGAAGCCATGCAGGCTTACGACCGGCGAATCAAACGACGCATGGGGATGGAACACGCAACCAGTGCTTCCATGCAACGGTTTGCCCGATATCCGTGGCTCTTTGACAGGGTGGTCAGGAAAGCCAATAAAAATCAGGACTTTAAAGAGTTGCTGGCTTCAGCATTCAATAATGATACTATCCGCAAAAAGCTGGCAAATCCGTTATTCTATGCGAGATTGTTGATATAAGATGGAGGATGTAGGATACCGGATGCCCGATGGTGGAATTTAAATTTGGAATTTGAGTATTATCTGGGATTTGGAATTTGGGATTTGGAATTTCCACTCAGAGTCCTCTCCCCAGGATGTGTACCGCCCCCCGGTATACTTCATCCTCGTATTGCCCATGGCACTTCAGGATATAAAAATAGACCCCGTCGGGGAGGGTTCCTCCGTCCCAGTTGCCACTTTTATAATTCTCGGCATCGTAAACTTTTTTACCCCAGCGGTCGAAGATCAGTAACTCATTGCCCAGATAGGCTTCATCAAATTCCATGGGATCGTAGTTGGTGCTGGTCGGATCGGCATCGCGCAGGATCTTGATCTCAAATTTATCATTCTTTCCATCTCCGTTTGGAGTAAAAACATAAGGGATTTTCAGGAGGGCAGTACGGATGATCACGGTATCGTAAAGGGCTGTATCACAGTCGTTCAGATCGGTCACCTTGAGGGTGATTTCGAATGTTCCGTTTTGCTCATAGGCATGGGCAGCCGGATTTACATTCTGGATTGTATCGCCGTCACCGAACCGCCACACCCATCCCACAATGGAGTCCAGGTACTCATCAGGAAACTTAACCGTCACATTCGGATTGGTCAGATAAAATGTATCACGCGGTGAATTGTAATCATACAGGTATTTGTCAAACGGGATGTCTGGAGTTTTCAGATAATCAACAAAGAAGGTAGAATCCAGTTTACAACCGTTGATATCCGTGATCTGAACCTTATAATGGCGGTCGGGACACAACCCCAATACGAGGGAGTCCTGCATATATCCGCCTCCCCAATAATAAACCAGCGGTCGTTCCCCGCCGGAGATACCTACCAGGTACTGTGCTTTGCAATTGGGAGAATAGGTTCCGTCGTCGTTCCGGATCATGCGGCAACCGATCTCGTTGATCCGTGTCAGTTCCGTGATAACCATTACCGGAAACATTCGCAGAAAGGCGTCATTGCTGGTATCGACCTCCGCACCCCGGGTAGCAATGCACCGGTATACACCGGTGTCGCTCGCCATCGGAGAGGGGATCGGCAGGGTGTCGTTACTAGCGCCAGGAATATTCACACCATCTTTCTGCCAGCGGAATGTAGTGGCATCGGGTTCGTCAACCTTTGCCACAAAGGCCATGCTGTCACGGGCACATAGCAGGGTGTCGGCCGGGGTCACCACGCAATTGATCTGGGAGAACGATAGAATCGGTAAAAACAATATGAAAAGTACGAGTGTAAGCCTCATCCGGAATACCATATAGTTTGGGGTATAAAAGTACGAATAATGTATAACGAGGGAGTATCGAAGATATTTCACTAGTATACCCCCGCAAAGAAGCTAAATACGGACAAAAAGGCTTATTTTTAACATCCAAACTGTCAAATATTCTGTAAATTCCACCCGTATTTAAGACGGCAGGATATTTGACAACGCCGGATGCCGGATCTAGGATCTAGGATCCAGGATCAAGAGATGAAACAACGACCATTTGAATTATACGAATATGAATTTCAATAACTTCACAATTAAATCACAGGAGGCGGTTCAGAAGGCCGGGGAGATTGCCCAGGCTTTTCAGAACCAGGCCATTGAGACCTCTCATCTGCTGAAAGGAATGCTCACGGTAGACGAGAATGTAATACCTTACCTGTTAAAGAAACTGAATGTCAATGTCCCGATCTTCTCCAAAGCGCTGGATAAGATCATCGAATCCTATCCAAAGGTATCGGGAGGGGAACCTTTTCTGAGCCGGGAAGCTACCCAGGCCCTCCAGAAGGCTGTCACACTGAGCCAGGAGATGAAGGACGACTTTGTTTCGATCGAGCATATGCTGCTGGGCATCCTCGCTGTTCACGATGCCACATCCCGTTTGATGAAGGACAATGGCATCACCGAGAAAGACCTTCAGGCAGCCATCAAGCAGCTGCGCCAGGGAAGTACTGTCAAGAGCCAGTCGGCCGAAGAGAATTACAATGCACTGAACCGCTATGCCAGGAATCTCAATGAGATGGCGCGGGAGGGGAAACTCGACCCGGTCATCGGACGGGATGAAGAGATCCGGCGTGTGCTCCAGATCCTGAGCCGCCGGACCAAAAACAATCCGATCCTGATCGGGGAGCCGGGTGTTGGGAAAACCGCCATTGCCGAAGGGCTGGCCCATCGGATCATCGATGGGGATGTACCTGAAAACCTTAAAAGCAAGCAGATCTATTCACTGGATATGGGTGCGCTCATGGCCGGAGCCAAATACCGGGGTGAATTCGAAGAGCGTCTGAAGAGCGTGGTCAAGGAGGTGATTGGTTCCGACGGTGAGATCGTACTGTTCATCGACGAGATCCACACCCTGGTAGGTGCGGGCGCCACAGAGGGAGCGATGGACGCGGCAAACATCCTGAAACCGGCGCTGGCCCGTGGAGAACTGCGCGCCATCGGAGCTACTACATTAAAAGAATACCAGAAGTACTTCGAAAAGGATAAAGCCCTGGAACGGAGATTTCAGCCAGTAATGGTCAACGAACCCGACACCCTCGATGCCATCAGCATCCTGCGTGGACTGAAAGAACGCTATGAAACCCATCACCACGTACGCATCAAAGACGACGCCATCATCGCCGCCGTCGAACTGTCGCAACGATATATCTCAGACCGGTTTTTACCTGATAAAGCGATCGACCTCATCGACGAGGCAGCCTCCAAACTCCGTCTGGAGATTAACTCTTTGCCTGAAGAGCTGGAAAAGATCGAACGGAAGATCCGTCAGCTTGAGATTGAGCGGGAGGCGATCAAACGGGAAAACGACAAGGAAAAACTCAAGGAGCTGAACGAAGAGATCGCCAATCTGAGCGATGAACGCAACGAGATGAAAGCCAAATGGCAGGCGGAAAAAGAGCTGGTGGATCAGATCCAGAATAAAAAGAAGGAGATCGAACAGATGAAGCTGGAGGCCGAACAGGCCGACCGGAACAGTAATCTCGGACTCGTGGCGGAGATCCGGTACGGAAAGATCCCGGCCGCGGAGAAGTCCATCGAGGAGTTCAAGGCAAAATTATCTGAGATCCAGAAGGACTCCCCCATGGTGAACGAAGAGGTGGGCGCCGAAGAGATCGCCGACGTGGTATCCCGGTGGACCGGCATCCCGGTTGCCCGGATGCTGCAAAGCGAACGGGAGAAACTGATGGACCTGGAGACCGAACTCCATATGCGGGTGGTCGGCCAGGATGAAGCCATTACCGCCATCTCCGATGCCATTCGTCGGAGCCGTGCCGGATTGCAGGACGCCCGCCGCCCGATCGGATCGTTTATTTTCCTGGGTACTACCGGCGTAGGGAAAACCGAGCTGGCCAAAGCACTGGCAGCGTTCCTTTTCAACAACGAAAACAACATGGTAAGGGTCGATATGTCGGAGTACCAGGAACGTCATACCGTAAGCCGACTGATCGGTGCGCCCCCGGGATACGTGGGATACGATGAAAGTGGACAACTCACTGAAGCGGTCCGGAGACGACCCTACTCGGTGGTTCTCCTGGACGAGATCGAGAAAGCCCATCCCGATGTGTTCAACATCCTCCTGCAGGTGCTCGACGATGGCCGGCTCACCGATAACAAAGGGCGGACAGTCGATTTCAAGAATACCATTATCATCATGACCTCCAACATCGGTTCCCATATCATCCAGGAGAATCTGGAGAAGGTCACCAGGACCAACCGGGAGGAGATCCTGAACAACACCCGCCGCCAGGTGTTCGACCTGCTTAAAAAAAGTATCCGTCCTGAGTTCCTGAACCGTGTAGATGAGATCATCATGTTCCAGCCGCTCACCAAAGAAGAGATCATGGATGTGGTTAGACTTCAGCTGGCACTGATCGAACAGATGCTGGCTAAAAATAACATCCACCTCTCTGCTACCGATAAGGCTGTGGAATACATTGCCAATATCGGTTTTGATCCCCAATATGGCGCCCGACCCGTCAAACGCGTATTGCAGAAACAGGTGCTCAACGAACTCTCAAAGATGATCCTCCAGGGCAAGGTGGACAAAGATTCGGAGATTGTGGTGGACGTGAAGGAGAGTGAGCTGGTGTTTGAGAACAGGTAGATTCCTGATACTGCCAACTACTCAGGATGCTCCTCTTTCCTCACCAGGATTCCGTCATCATAGTACTCTTTCATCGTCACCTTCCCTGTCTCATCGTAATAGGTCCAGGTCCCATCCTGGTGGCCGTTCCTATATTGCCCCGTGGCAAGTAACTTGCCATTGACAAAGAAGGTCTTAAAGGGACCATCTTTCTCATCGTTTACATAGGATCCCTGAAGCTTGGGTGCTCCGTCATCGTAAAACTGCTCCCAATTCCCCTCTTTCACTCCCTCCTGCCAGGGAATGATCTCTGCCACTCCTTTCCCCGGGTAAAAGATCTTTTCAGGGCCATGTTTTTTACCCTTCACATAGAACTCCTCCGAAACAAGTACTCCGTCGAACTCGCTGTAGAACTGCCAGAGACTATCGCGCTGCTGATTTAGATATTTTCCTCTGGCCATCAGTTTCCCGTTAGGAAACCAGGAGGTTATACGAGCGACTCGGCCATTCTCCGAGATCTCTGAAACAGTCTGTGTTTTTCCATTCTGATAATAGTATGTAAATTTCCCGTAGGGAAGATCATCCCTGAACTGTCCCTCATAGATCAGAAAACCCTCCTGATCAGACTTTCTCCAGGTTCCCTGTTTTCTTCCCTCTCTATCAACCTGGTTCACTGTATCCTGGGAGTAAGCTCCGGAGAGGCACATCAGCGTTCCAATGGTCAGCAGAAGTCGAAACATCATGTACGAATTGTTATCTTTGCAAAATAAGCTATTTTGACCACAGATTACACAGATTGCACGGATTTTTTAACCATGTACACCTACCCGTCACGTCTGCTTGAAAATGCAGTCAATGAACTGGCTAAACTGCCGGGGATTGGCAGGAAAACCGCCCTCCGCATGGCTTTACATCTGCTGCGGATCCCTCCTGAAGAGGTGGAGGCATTTGGACAGGCAGTGATCAGGATGCGACAGGAAGTGATCTATTGCGCCCGCTGCCACAACATTTCCGATAAGGAACTGTGCGACATCTGCGCCCATCCGAAACGTGACGCAACCACGGTTTGCGTGGTGGAAGATGTGCGGGATGTGATGGCCATCGAGAATACCGGTCAGTATACGGGAGTGTACCATGTGCTGGGAGGCATCATCTCGCCCATCGAGGGGATCGGACCGCAGGACCTGAACATCGGCCCACTGATTGAACGGGCCTCGTCGGGAGAATTGAAAGAGGTCATTCTGGCCCTTCCTGCCACCATCGAAGGAGATACTACCAATTTCTACCTCTATAAAAAGCTGCACCCGCTTGAGGTTCCCCTCTCCATGATCGCCCGGGGCGTCTCCATTGGCGACGAACTGGAGCATACGGATGAGGTGACGTTGGGAAGATCAATTCTGAACCGTACACCATACCAGGCAGCGAAATAGCGAGATAGCGAAATAATCTCCGATTGATTCGATTTTCGAATTACGATTTTTCGTAACCTGCCCTGATCCAATAGGAAGTCCCCTTCAGGGGATTTAGGGGTTCTCGCGAAGCGAATCAAACAGCTTCAACTGATTCACTTTTTCATTTACGTGATTCACCTCCAGGTCGGCGTAATTTTCCAGCAGGGGACGGATTGCCTTCTTGATCAGCTTGTTGGGGGTTGTCCGGCGGGACTTTGCAAAACGCTCCAGGGAACGTTTCTGGCGGGAGGTCAGCTTGATCGAAATGGTCTTGTAGCGGATAGGTTTTCGTCTTTTTTTAGCTCTGATCCGGGGCATGCCGACTAGGTTCCGTTAATGATCTCTTTGAAATCGTTCAGGATTTTCCGGGCGAGGTGATCTGCCTTTTCCTGCATGTCACTTTCCGCATAGATCCGGATGATCGGTTCGGTATTGGATTTCCGGAGATGGACCCATGATTTGTCGAAATGGATCTTGACTCCGTCGATGCGGGTAATATCATTTCCGCTGTATCTCTCTGAGATCCGATCCAGGATGGTGTCGAGCGCGATCTCCGGGCCGAATTCAATCTTATTCTTTGAAATGTAATAGTCAGGATATCCGGCCCGCAATGTGGAACAACTCTTTCCCGATCTGGCCAGGTAACTCAGGAACAGGGCGATCCCAACCAAAGCATCCCGGCCATAGTGAAGATCCGGATAGATCACGCCGCCGTTTCCTTCACCTCCGATGACCGCTTTCTTCTCCTTCATCATCTCCACTACATTGACCTCACCGACAGCCGATGCAAAATAGAGTCCTCCTGCTTTCTCGGTAATATCCTTCAGGGCTTGCGAAGAGGAGAGATTGGAAACGGTATTGCCGGGCTGGTGTTGCAGCACATAATCGGCCACGGCGACCAGGGTGTACTCCTCCCCTATCGGGTCTCCAATCTCATTGATAATAGCCAGGCGGTCGACATCCGGATCAACAACAAAACCCACATTTGCTTTGGTTTTCACCACCTCCTCACAGATGTCGGCCAGATGTTCCGGTAACGGCTCCGGATTGTGGGGAAACTGTCCGTTTGGTTCACAGTAGAGGCGATGAATGGTTTTGACGCCCAGTACCTCGAGTAATAAGGGGACCGCGATCCCGCCACCGGAGTTCACCGCATCGACCACTACACTGAAATGGGCATTTTTAATGGCTTCTGGATCAACCAGCGGAATATCCAGAATATGGTTGATGTGTTTGAGCAGATACCGGTCGCTGGACGAATAGTGCCCCAACTGATCGACATCCACGTAGGCAACCTCCGGCAGCGCGACAAACTGCATCAGCTTTTCTCCGTCACTGGCGGATAGGAACTCCCCCCGGTTGTTCAGCAGCTTCAGCGCATTCCATTGTTTGGGATTATGACTGGCGGTAATGATAATCCCCCCATCGGATTCACTGTCCGTAACCGCCATTTCAACGGTCGGTGTGGTAGTAAGTCCGATATCCAGTACATCGATGCCCATACCGGCGAGGGTACCGCAGACCAGGTTGTTTACCATAAGTCCCGAGATACGGGCATCCCGTCCGACTACAATACAAAGCCGTTTCCCCGGGATCTCTCCCTTCATGAAACAACCATAGGCTGTGATATATCTGACAATATCAGGAGGCGTCAGACCTTTATCAGGATTCCCTCCGATGGTTCCCCGAATTCCTGAAATGGATCTGATCAACGTCACGACAATGGATTTAGAAACAAAAGTAAAGGGATTTTTACGCCTGAATCCTTCGTGTTGATAACTAGTGAAATCTCGTCTCATCACGGGATCAGAGCAATGATCATGGAATTTTATTAATTTTGCATCGGATAGTACACTATGGAGAATCCTTTTGATCCGTTTTCTGACCCTGATATCAAGGAGTTGATCCGCCGTTTCGAAGAGGAGACCGGGAGCGGCAGACAGGGTTTCTTTGACCTGGACGAGTTTGAGGATATTCTCGATTATTACCTATACCACAACAAGACATCCCGTTTTCAACGCACCCTGGAAGCTGCCTTCCGTCAGTATCCGGGGAATACGCCCCTGCTGCTGAAGCAGGTGCAGTTTTTAATCAACACCAGGAAGGAAAAGCAGGCGCTGCACTTATTAGAGGAGATTGAACCTCCCTTGGACCACGATTACGATATCCATATTGCCAGAGGGGGGCTATACAGTCAGCTCAATAAATACGAAAAAGCGATCGAGGAGTATACACTGGGGATTCACGAGAGTGCCGATCTGGATGAAATTTATGCCAGCATTGCCTATGAATATGAAAACCTGGGCAGGTTTGACCTGGCAGCCGATTACCTGATCAAAGCGCTGAACCATAACCCGGATAATGAATCGGTTCTCTTTGAACTCTCCTTTTGTTGTGAAATCAACCAGCAGACCGAGCAGATCATCAATTACCTGAATCAGTTTCTGGACCGCCATCCATACAATAAATCCGCCTGGTTTAACCTTGGCATTGCATACAGCAACCTTGAACTGTATGAAAAAGCAATCGAGGCTTACGACTATGCCCTGGCTATTGACGATTCGTTTGCTTCAGCGTATTTCAACAAAGCCAACTGTTACGCTAATATCAACGAATACGACAGGGCCATTGAGACCTACATGGAGACGTTCCTTTATGAGGAGCCGGAACCCCTAACCCATTATTACATTGCTGAATGCTACGAAAAACAGCACCGGTTCGAACCGGCAATCGAACAGTATAAGAAAGCCATCAATCTGGATCCTGAATTTGCTGATGCCTGGCTGGGAGTCGGGATGTGCTTTGCTGAGCTGGACAAACCTAACATCGCTTTCGCCTATATTAAAAAAGCAGTCCGCTTATCCCCTACTATTCCCGAGTACTGGTTTATCCTGGGAGATATCCAGGTAAAATTGCAGCGTTACCCGGAAGGGATCTCATCCTATCAAAAGGTGATCGAACTGGATCCGGGCGATCCGGAGGTATGGCTGGCGCTGGCTGCAGTGCACGCTGAACTGAAGGATTTTGAGCAGGCTATCAGGACCATTCAGGATGGGCTGAAACATCACGAAACCCATGCCGACTTCTACTTCATCATTGCTTATTTTCTCTTCCATACAGGCCAATCCCAGCAGGCAGATGAGCTTCTCCACCGGGCATTGGATCTGGATCCGGAGGGTTATAAAAGGCTGTTCAACACGTTCCCGGATGCAGGGAAACACCCGGCTGTGGTGGATATCATCTCTTCGTACCGGAAGAAATAACACAACTCATCCTCCATGAAGGTTTTCGGACTGATCGGATATCCGCTTGAACATTCCTGGTCGCCCGCTTTTTTTCAGCGGAAATTCCGGGAAAACGGATTGGATCAGTGCACCTACCGGCTTTTCCCACTCAAAGTTGTAGATGAATTTCCTTTCCTGCTGAACCGGATGTCCGAACTGTGCGGGGTGAATGTGACCATTCCTTACAAAGAGGCTATTCTTCCTTTCCTGGATGAATTGGATCCCGTGGCTGCAGAGATCGGAGCTGTGAATACCATCCGGATTTCGGGTCCGGCACAGGAACGCAAACTCATTGGATACAACACCGATGCAGAGGGATTTCAACAATCCGCTGATTTCAGCGGATACCGGGTGGCTCTGATCCTGGGGACAGGAGGAGCTGCCAAAGCGGTTGCCTATGTGCTCCGGGAACTTTGCATTTCTTATCTCTTCGTCAGCCGGAATCCGTCAGGGGAGAACATGGTAGACTACCAGGACCTGAGTCCGGATTTGCTGAAGCAATTTATCCTGATAATAAACACGACCCCTCTGGGGATGTATCCTGACGAGAATACAGCTCCCCCCATACTATATGACCAGCTTACCGCAAACCACTTTCTGTATGATTTGGTCTACAATCCGCAGGAAACACGATTTCTTAAAAACGGAGCCCGTCAGGGAGCCAGAACCCAGTCGGGCCTGAAAATGCTGTACCTGCAGGCGGAAGCGGCATTCAGGATATTCACTAGGGAATGAATGGTGAAATGGTGAAATAGTGAGATGGTGAAAATCCCGGATGTGGGATGATAGTTTCCACCTTTTACGTCTCACATCTCACGTCTCACGTTCCTCGTCCTTCGTCCTTCTCCTCCGTGCGGATCACCTCCACCTTCAGGTTTGCCACCATCGCAGCAATTGCGCCGACGGCAGCCAGCACCGGTGCCACCAGGGCTCCGATAACCCCGATCGTGACCGGGATTTCCAGGTAGGTTTTCCCCTCTTCATCCTTGATGATGATCCTGCGGACATTTCCTTCGTGAATCAGCTCCTTGATCTTCGTGATCAACTCTTCACCCCTGACTTTAAACTCCTCTTTAAATGAATCTTTTTCCATAAAATTTCATTTCAGTAATCGTTTGATCAGTTTCAACCTGTTTCCGTATGGCGGATATCTCAGTGGGATATCAATCCATGTAACCTTTTTCATCACGGAGCGCCGGTGCGAAAAGGTCTCAAAACTGTATTTGCCGTGGTATCGTCCGATCCCGCTCTCACCTACACCACCGAAGGGAAGTCGGGGATTGGCAAAATGGATTAGGGTATCGTTGATGCATGCCCCGCCGGAAGAGGTCCGCAGCAGCAGTTCCTTCTCCTTTCGTTTATCCTCCGTAAAATAGTACAGAGCCAGGGGTTTTGCCCCGGCATTTATGTATGCGATCACAGTATCGATGGATTGATATTCCAGTACCGGCAGGATGGGACCGAATATCTCTTCCTGCATCAGCTGGTGTTCGGGGGTGATATTTCCCACCACGGTGGGGGCCAGGTACCGATCCTGGGGATCCGCTTCTCCCCCACAAAGAACCGTCGACTGCTGCAGGAGCTGCACCAATCGTTCAGTCTTCTCCTGGGTGATGATTCTGCCATACGCAATACTCTGTTTAGGATCATCACCAAAGAATCTCCGGATCTGCTCCGTCAACCGGGAGAGAAACTCCTCCTTCACGGATGTATGGACAAACAGGTAATCCGGGGCAATGCACATCTGACCGGCGTTAAGGAATTTCCCCCAGGATATACGGGTTGCAGCCACCTGAAGGTTAGCATCCGATTCCACGATGCATGGGCTTTTCCCGCCCAGCTCCAGTGAGACGGGGGTCAGGTTTCCGGCAGCCGCAGTCATCACAAGACGGGCCACCCGCTGGCTGCCGGTAAAAAATATGTAGTCCCATTTCCCTTCCAGGAGTTTTCTGCTGAATCCGGCATCTCCTTCGTGAACCGAAATATAGGCATCGGGGAATCCTGCACTCAGCATCTCCCGTACAACAGCAGCCGTATGAGGAGCATATTCGGAAGGTTTCAGAGCTGCACAGTTCCCCGCAGAGATCGCTCCAACCAGCGGATGCAGCTGCAGCAAAAAAGGAAAATTCCAGGGGGCGATGATGAGTACCACCCCGTATGGCTGACGGATGATCCTGCCCGAAGACCAGAAATGGATCAACTGGTTGGAAGGAACCCGCTCCGGCCGGCTCCAGCGACGGATATGCCGGAGGTGAAGGGAGATCTCGGACAGCACCATCCCGATCTCTGTGGTATAGACTTCAAACCGGGACTTGCGCAGGTCCTTCCATAAAGCCTCATAAATCCGTTCCTCAAAAGCCAGAATAAGATCCCTCAGCGTAGTCAGCTGCCGGATCCGGTACCTGACATCCAGGGTCTGTCGCGAATGGTAGAATTCCCGGTGGCGCTGGATGATCTGAACAACATCTGAGTGCATAGACAAAAACTGAAAAATAATAGTAAAGGTATAAGATTAAAAATTATTTGCTCGACTGAAAGAAAAATATTAATTTTGCAGCCCGTTTTAGCAGGTTCTACAAAGAAAAACACAGAAATAATACAGAATACAATGAATTTTGCTCCTGAAGTAAAAAAAGAGGCTTTTAAACAGTACGGAAAATCAGAATTCGACACAGGTTCCACCGAAGCACAGGTGGCTCTTTTCACTACCAAAATCCAGCACTTGACGGAACACCTGAAACGAAATAAAAAAGACCTGGTGACAGAACGGTCACTGGTGAGGATGGTAGGAAAACGGCGCCATCTCCTGGATTACCTGAAGCGGAAAGACATTGAACGGTACCGGGCCATTATCAAGAAATTAAAGATTAGAAAATAAAAAATATATTTCTGACAGGACTAAAAGAGGCAATTCCCGGATTGCCTCTTTTAGCATCTGTCGGTTTATTTGAACCAATAATATGAATCCCATAGTAAAAAAATTTCAATTAAATGACGGCCGTGAGATCACGATCGAAACCGGTCGTCTTGCCCGTCAGGCCGATGGAGCCGTCGTGGTCAAGATGGGCGGCACAATGTTACTGGCTACTGTTGTAGCTAAACCCGATGCAGCTGAGAATGTCGACTACATGCCTTTGAGTGTAGAGTACCGTGAAAAATATGCAGCAGCCGGAAGGTTCCCCGGAGGTTTCTTCAAGCGTGAAGCGCGGCCTTCAGATTACGAGGTATTGATTGCCCGGCTGGTCGATAGAGCGCTCCGCCCCCTGTTCCCGGACGATTACCATGCCGACGTCCAGGTGATTATCACCCTTTTTTCCGCCGATAAGAATGTATTACCGGATGCCTTGGCCTGCCTTGCTGCCTCCGCCGCACTGACCATCAGTGATATTCCATTCAATGGTCCGATTTCAGAGGTCAAAGTAGGCCGTATCAACGGCCAGTTTGTGATCAATCCTAGCTATTCCGCACTTCCTGAGTCCGATATGGACATCATGGTGGGCGCTTCCGCCGATAACATCATGATGGTAGAAGGGGAGATGAAGGAGATCAGTGAAGCCGATATGATCGGTGCCCTGAAATTTGCCCACGAAACCGTGAAACTGCAGTGTAAAGCCCAGCTGGAGCTGGCAGAGATGGTGGAACGGTCGAAGACCAAACGGGAGTATTGTCATGAGACCAACGACCCGGATTTCCGGAAAACGATGCACAAAACCACCTACCAGAGGATTTATAAGATGGCCACCACGGGGATTGCCAACAAACAGGAGCGCAAAAAGCTCCTGGATGGAATCCTGGAGGAGTTCCTTACTGCTCTTTCCGATGAGGAGAAAGAGGAGAAAAAGGGAATGATCTCCCGGTATTACCACGAAATTGAACGGGAAGCGATCCGAAATGCCACCCTCGATACGAAAATCAGGCTGGATGGCCGGAAACTGGATGAGATCCGCCCTATCTGGACCGAAGTAGACTACCTTCCGGCGGCACACGGATCCGCCATCTTTACCCGCGGGGAAACGCAGTCACTGACCACCGTTACCCTGGGCACCAAACTGGATGAACAGATCATCGATGGTGCGGTCATCGAAGAGAAATCAAATTTTTTGCTTCATTACAACTTTCCCCCCTTCTCTACGGGTGAGGTAAAGCCGATCCGGGGCACCAGCCGCCGGGAGATCGGACATGGGAACCTCGCTCTCCGTGCATTGAAACCGATCCTTCCCAACGGCGAAGAGAACCTCTATACCATACGGATCGTTTCCGATATCCTGGAATCGAACGGCTCTTCATCAATGGCCACGGTATGTGCGGGAACCATGGCGCTCATGGATGCCGGCGTAAAGATCCGGAAACCGGTATCTGGCATTGCGATGGGGCTGATCTCCGACACTAAGAATAAACGGTACGCCGTGCTTTCCGACATTCTCGGCGATGAAGATCACCTGGGAGACATGGACTTTAAAGTGTGCGGAACCCGCGATGGGATCACTGCCTGCCAGATGGATATCAAGGTGGACGGTCTTCCCTACGAGATCCTGATCCAGGCCCTGGAGCAGGCAAAAGCCGGCAGGCTGTTCATCCTCGGAG